>JAATGU010000073.1 GCA_015654535.1 Bacteroidales bacterium | reverse complement strand
CTATATATTGAGGCGGTTGATGGGGTAATCAATGATGCAGCAGATGCCTTGTTTAATGGTAAATATTTACCTAAATCTTCTTTGAAAATGATCGGTCAATGTGGATCTGGAAATTCATGTTCTGGATCAGGAATAGGATGTATTTAAAAGATATGTATGGGATATAAAATAGCAATAGCCAGCACTAATGGAGAATCTGTGGATCAACATTTTGGAAAATCCCGGAATTTTCTTATATACGAATTATCTGATGACAAAGTTGTCTTTATTGAAGATCGTGAATTGATTGCCGTTTCAGAAGATGACGAACATTCGGAATCAGGACTAATTCGTGTAGCGGATGTTTTGCAAGATTGCAAAGCTGTTTTTGTTTTAAAGATAGGTATGAAGGCTTCAAGATATCTTTATTCAAGAGGTATTAAAAGTTTTGAAGTTAAGTTTTCTTTAAACTACATATTTGAGACACTACTCAAAAATCAACGAAATGGAATTATAAAAATCTTATAATATCTAAAATAATGATTGAGCATCTGTTGTCATTGAAGATATCGTCCAGCACAAAAGCACACAACTCATCTCTCACCTCTCACTATTTAAAGTCAGATTACTAATTTAAAACACTTTATCCAGTGAGAGATGCTATTTTAGCTCTCACTCATCTCTCACTGTGTTAATCTCAAACTCTTACTAAAATAGCTAAATTCTCCAATAAAGCTAGATCGTCCCTCAACTGTGGGCCCATAATCCCACAACTATAAGACAATGGTCTTTCATATGAGGGCCCATTGTCCCACAGTTGAAGGACGACTTAATATTACAGAAAAAAGTCATTACTTTAGTGAGCGGGAGCGAATAAAGTATAGCTTAACTGTATTAAGATTAATTTATAGTCTCCGAGGGCTAATGTTTTTTTATTTTAGCCGATAAAGTATGTTTATTGAACTCCTTCTGTAGTCATTTGAACGCGTTTTATCGTTCCGTCATTGTTGTAATATAGACGGTCTATGCATACCGAACGGCGGAAACTACCTCCTTGAGTATTGAGCCCTCCATTGTGATAAACAAAATACCATTTTCCTTTAAACTCTATGATTGCCTGATGGTTTGTATTGCAATTTCCCGCCAGCTCATTGAGCACTCCTTTATATTCCCATGGTCCCGTTATACTGCGACTCATGGCATAGCAAATCTTTTCGGGGAATTCTGAAGCATAAGAGAGATAGTACCATCCGTTATGTTTGTGAATCCATGGTGCTTCGGTGTAATGTGGAAGTTTAATGGGTAGAATAGGACCATCTAACTCTATCATGTTTCTCTTGAGCTTCGCATAATAGCATTGCGTATTTCCCCAGATTAGATAAGCCTGCCCGTCATCGTCAACAATGACAGTAGGATCAATATCATCCCAGCTTATTTTAGTATATTCAGTCGTCATGTCATTGGTGATCAATGCCGAGCCACGGGCATCATGGAAAGGACCTATCGGACTATCGGACACAGCAACCCCAATAGATTTACCATGAATACTTCCATGTTCTACCGCCACATACCAATAAAACTTACCATCTCGTTCAATAACCTGACTGGCCCATGCGTCTCCCTTTGCCCAACTAAAATCTGTGGGTTTTAATGGTACGGTATGTTCTGTCCATGTTTTCATATCCGAAGAGGAAAAGACAAGCCATTCATTCATCTGATAACGCTCTTTAGGTGGAGGACATTCATCGTGCCCCGCATAAATATACACCTTTCCCTTATAAGACAGAGCAGCAGGATCGGCTGTATATTTATATTTAATAATGGGATTGCCCGTTGCCACAAAAGAGGTGTCTTGAGGCGCTGCCCACAGAACATTGCACGTTATTATCGCAATACAAAAAAGAAGAATTTTACTTCTGTTGTTTCGTGTAGTCTTCATTCTATTTACTTATTCTTTAATGAACTTATATACAGCAAAAGTCTTTGCCCCCAACTCAATAGAAAGTACATTTCCTTCAAGATGAACAGCCGTTTCTTCCGGTTTCACTGCATCTGGTTCTATCAAGGTGTTTTCAACATCAGGATTAGAAGAATGAAGAGAGGTGCAAATGCCATCGGATAGTTGTTCTTGTTTTACTCCATCAAAAGTAAGACGGATGGTTTGTGTGTTATCGGACGTATTAGCAATCTTCACAATATATGCTTTTTCATTTTTATCCCATACCGCACTGGCATAAAGTTCACTTTGTCCGGTAACCGGTTTCTTATCCATCGTGAGAGGCAGGACATTGGTTCCTTTGTTTTTAGAATAAAGTTGTTGCACATAATAATTCACCGAACGAACACTATTCAGATTATCAAACCAAATTAAATCAGGGCGCCATTGCCATCCTTCCACATGAGCAAAAAGAGGAGCATAAGTTGCCATATGAACCACGTCTGCATTGCGTTCCAGTCCGGTCATAAAAGCAGCCTCACAAAGTGCTGCCTCAAAATTGTTTTTCTTATTCTTAGGATGACAGGCATATTCTCCTGCGAATACTTTAGGCCCCTTACGGTCATAGTTATCATAGCGGGCAGCCTGACTTAGGAACCATTGCTGAGAGCGATAAAAATGCTCGTCTACTAAATCAACTTTCAGTCGTTTCATTTCCGGCCACAAATAATTAAACTTATCTCCCTCGGAATCAGGGCCTGAACTTCCTACTATTTTGATATTTGGATAAGCTTTACGAATCGCTTTGATAAAAAGTTCCAAACGTTCGGAATATTCTTTGCCCCACTGTTCATTTCCGACTCCGATAAATTTCAGATTGAAAGGAGCTGGATGTCCCATTTCGGCACGTACTTTCCCCCATTTGGTTGAGACTGCTCCATTGGCAAATTCTATTAAATCAATTGCATCCTGAATATAACTACCCAGCTTTTCAACCGGGACATGAGCTTTTGGATCGGTATTCTGAAACTGACAAGCCAATCCACAACTCACAATAGGTAATGGTTCAGAACCAATTTCTTCAGATAACAAAAAGAATTCATAAAAGCCTAAACCATACGATTGATAGTAATCCGGATAGAAACGATACGGAAAAGTGTAATGCCAACGATTCTCATTTAACGGACGATTTTCCACAGCACCAACAGAGTTCTTCCAGTTATATCTGGTATTCAAATCTGTTCCTTCAACAATACATCCACCGGGAAAACGAAAAACTCCTGGTTTTAAATCTGCCAAAGCTTGCACCAAATCTTTGCGCAAACCATTCTCTCGTCCTTTCCATGTATCTACAGGAAAAAGAGAAAGATGATCCATATCTATCTCACCATTCGAGGTAAGAAATACACGGATAAAAGCTTTTGCATCGGTAATAGGAGAAGTGAGCACCACTTCATATTTTTTCCAATCGGCAGAAGTGATCGTTATTACTTGATTGACAATCGGATCATTTTTAGAGCTAACAAGTTCCACACGGAATTTCTCAGTACCAGTTCCTTGCGGAAGACGAGCCCATACGGAAAAACGATATTGCGCATCTTTATGAACGCCAATGCCAAAGAAGCCATCATTCTCCAGCCCGGTATGCTTCTGCGGATGTCCGGGATTGGACAGACGTACATAGTGAGGATTTTTATCAAAAGCCGGACGATCGATCCGTACTTCTACATGACCGAAAGATTTCCAACCCATCAGACTCTGAGGAAATTCAAAAGAGCGATTCTTTATTAACTCTGCATACAAACCACCATCAGCTCCAAAGTTTATATCTTCAAAGAAGAGTCCGTACATTGTGGATTGAATTTCTGCTCCTGGTTTGTTGGCTTTTACCACCATCTCATGAGTAATTTGTGCATTCAGCGACAATCCTACTAAAAGTGCAAGCATTGTGAGCCATGATCTGTGCTTTTTCATGTTCTTATTAGTTTATATAGATTATTATTTAATTCGTTTTCCCCAGATTGATCGTCCACTACTATCGAGCCCTGTAAAAAGAACCGTCTCTGTTTGGTTCTCCCAATCATGTCCGTAAAAGGCGACTAAATTACGAATTTTTTCGTCATTTAAAACCATATCTACTAACATTTTAGAAAAATCAAATTTCCACGAACCGATTTTGGTTCCGGTAATACTTCCATTCTTCTTCAAAGAAACAAGAAAAGAGAAATTCTGTTCTTTATCTTTCAAAAGCCCTTCTCCCCAAAGAATCTGCCCGGCTTCCAACGGTCGTTTATGTATAGGTTCATGTACACGAATCAGCTCCCATTCTCCAATTAAATCTTCTGCAAAAACTTTGCGCAAAGGAGTTCCCGCATATCTTTCCGGAGACACAACCGGCCACCCATCGGGAGTAAAGAAAACTTCGCGAGTATGAAGCACCATCAATTGATTTTTTGGGGAAAGACGTGCCTGATGAAACATAAAATAACGTCCATTCTCTTCCCGCCACACTCCACAATGGCCAGTACCTGCCCATCCCGGATGATTATTAAAATGATAAGGTGTTGTGAGAATCGGAAAATTATCAGTAGTATCGGCCATTACTTTTCCATAAAAATCAGTAAAAGGTCCTTCCGGTTTATCAGATCGCCCCACACGAACATTGTAAGTAGTCATCAGGGGATCATAAGAAACAAAAAGAAAATATTTTTTCAGTTGAGGATTGTAAACTATTTCTGGAGCTTCCAGATTGTCGACCTTATAGTTTGCACGGCGGGCAACTAAGTGTCCCAAATCTCCTTTTTGCATCACTACTCCCGTTTCAGGATTTAACCGGACACAATAAATTCCACCAAAAAAAGATCCGTAATGCATCCATGTCTCTCCATTGTCAGGATTTACAATTACTGTAGGATCAATGGCATTCATCGGAGTCTCACGATTAGTCTTCACCACCTCTCCTTTCTGTACCCAAGGACCTTCGGGAGAAGTAGATTCCGCCAAACCAATATAGGAACTTTTTTCTCCAAAAGCAGAAACACAATAATACAAGCGATATTGGTTCTTATATTTCATAATATAAGGAGCCCAGATATTGGTAGCCCCTTTTCCATCTGCATTATTTCTAACCCAACTGACAGCTTCTTGAGGGATATCAGGAAAAGCCCATCCTACAAACGTCCAATGAACAAGATCTTTTGACTTACGAACCTGAATATAGCCCATCGGTATATCTCTGTCTTTCGCCACTTTTTTATTTTCTCTGAAAATAGCATCGGTGGAATACATATAATAAGTATCGCCAAATTTCTTGCAGGCGGGATCGTGTACGTTGTAAGGGCCCCACTTTTGATAGTTTTCCATCCCAGAAATAGAAGTGTAATCATCGGGCCAAGGATTCGGAGCAGGAGTAACTTTTAATGGAGCGGAAGATTTGTATGACGATATCACAAGCATCATAACAATTGTTATAAGCATTCTAAAAAATAGTATAGGAGATTGTACTTTTTGCAACTTTTTCATATAATATACTAAATACGATAATTAACAGCATTTCTACCTGTCACAAAAATAATAGATTTTTAGTTCATCTGGGTGGACAAGTGTATTTTATAAGTGGACAAAATGAGTTTTTAATAAAAAAAAGTTATTCAGCAGTTTCAATGATTTTTTTTCATCCAATTTTATCTTTCTCATAGAAGAAATGCATTCATTAAAAAATCCCGAAGATGAGTCATTCTCCGGGATTTCTACTTTTGATATTAAGTTATCTAACAGAAAAAAATCAATTTATTGAAAACCTACCCTATCTATATTCATTATTGGACAACTTTAAAATCAGCGGAAATACCTTCTTGGCTATTTGTTCCAACACATAATGAAAATTCACCTGGTTCCACTGTTTTTTTCATCTCTAAATTATAAAAAGCTAACTCTTCGACAGGAAGAGTAAGAACTACGTTCTTTATTTCTCCAGCTTTCAAGGTTACACGCTCAAAACGTTTAAGCTCTTTTACCGGACGAGTTACCGAAGCTGCTTTATCATGCACATAAAGCTGAACAATCTCTGTAGCTTCATAACTGCCTGTGTTTTCTAAATCAACAGAGACGGTTAAAATATCTCCACGCTTCAACTCCCTATTCGATACTTTCAGGTTACTATATAAGAATGTAGTATATGACAATCCATAACCAAATGGAAAAAGAGGATAAAACCCTGCGTCCAAATAAAATGATGTACAGCCCAAAGACGTTTGTCCGGCTTCCACTGGAATCTTGTTTAACAAGATTTCATTTCCCAAAGGAGCACGTCCCGTATGGTTATGATTATAGTACAAAGGCACTTGTCCAACCTCGCGGGGAAATGTCACAGGAAGTTTCCCACTCGGCACACTCTTGCCAAAGAGCAAATCTGCAAGGGCAGGTCCTCCCATAGTGCCCGGATGAAATGTATACAAAACTGCGTCCGAAAGGTTAACCTCTTTCTCTATCGTCAACGGACGACCTGCCATGACAACAGTGATCAACGGTTTTTCTGTTTTAGCCAAAGCTTCAATCAAAGCAGATTGCGCACCTTGTAGATGCAAATCAGCCAAGCAATGAGCTTCACCGGAAAGAATCGCTTCCTCACCTACAAAAGCAATCACAGCATCGGCACTATCTGCCAAAGCAATAGCCTTGGGTATTCTATTAATAAGAGTATCACGGCTAAAAGCCAATGCCGGTTCATAAAGTACTTTAACCCGTTCGCCATACAAACTGCGTATCGCTTGCAAAGGAGTTTGAGTATGTGCTTTTTCACCATCAAAAGCCCAGGTTCCCATCTGTTCATACGGAGCATCAGCCAGCGGACCAACCACCACGATGGTTTTAATCTTTTTATCCAAAGGTAATGTATGATTTCTATTTTTTAACAAGATAACTGATTCCGCAGCTACTTTTTTTGCCTCTGCCAAATGTGAAGGAGCATATAACACAGAATCATTTGCTATTATAAATGGATTTTGAAACAAACCCAAGCGATACTTTACACGCAAAATATTACGAACCGCATCATCGACTATTTTCTGTGACACTTTGCCTTCGGCTATCAATTGTTTTAAATAATTCATATAAGTATAACTAACCATCTCCATATCCACACCGGCATTGACTGCTTTCATAGCCGCCTCTTTATCGTCAACGCAAAAACCATGAGGAACCATCTCATGAATAGATGCCCAGTCTGATACCACAAATCCATCAAAGCCCCATTCATCCCGCAAAATTTTCCGAAGAATAAATTCATTGCCCGATGAAGGAACTCAATCATTATCATTGAAAGAAGTCATAAAAGTAGCAGCACCCTGCCTGGAAGCTGCTTCAAAAGGAGGAAGATAAACATTTCTGAGTTGACGCTCCGGAATGTTTGTGCTGTTATAGTCTCTCCCACCTTCAGTGGCTCCATATCCCACAAAATGTTTCGGGCAAGCAGCTATAGAGGTAGTACTATTTAAAGAATCTCCCTGAAACCCCTTTACTGTAGCTACCCCCAAGATAGAAGCAAGATAAGTATCCTCACCAAAACTCTCGGCTATGCGACCCCAACGAGGATCACGTGAAATGTCAATCATTGGTGCAAAAGTCCATCTGATCCCTACCGAAGAAGCCTCAACTGCTGCCACACGTGCTGCCTGGCGAACCATTTCCGGATCAAAAGTTGCAGCTTGTCCTAATGGTATGGGAAATATTGTTTTAAATCCATGAACCACATCCCTACCGATCAATAATGGTACTCCTGATTTTGACTCTTTAAGCGCCGCTCGCTGAAGTTCATTCACGCGTACCGGATCTATTTCATTCAGAATAGATCCTATTTCTCCCCTTTTTACCAATGTACCAAGCTTTTGCATATCAGGCACAGAAGAGATTTGATTCATCTGCCCTATTTTCTGTTCTAGAGTCATTTTATGAAGAACATCGTCTATGTATTTTTCTTCCTGATTCTTCATTGATTTGCAGGAGCTGAAAACAAACAATACTATTGTATAAACAATATATTTTTTCATTCTACCTCTCTTTTATTATTTTCTTCTAATCGCTTTGCATCAGATTTATTTCTTTTGAAAAACACGCACATAATCTATTTGATAAGTACAAGGTAAGGCAGATTCATCTACTCCTTGTGAACCACCCCAATCTCCTCCCCAAGCCAAATTCAGCTTTAAATAGAAAGGATTATTAAAAGGCCATGTATTATAATCGCCCTTCTTATCATTATCAAATTCAAAATACTTCTCGCCATCTATATATCCTTTAACGAAATCAGCTGTCCATTCCAAAGCGTAAACATGATAATCACTTTCCGCGGTGGATACATATTTTTGAGCCGTTTTCTGAGTACCTATTTTATGATAGTATGCCATGCAGTGGATACTTGAACTTACATAGCCGGGATTATAACCAACCTCCTCCATAATATCTATTTCACCATCTAATGGCCAAGATGTAAAGTTTTTATGCATCATCCAAAAAGCAGGCCAGGTACCTTTGCCTTTTGGTAGTTTTAAGCGAGCCTCAAAATAGCCATAAGTCCAACTCTTAAAGGTATTCATGCGAGCAGAAATAATATCCGATCCTGATTTCCGGGCAATAATCTTTAAACTACCATTTGATACCACGGCTGCGGTGTCAGCTCCATTCACAGCAGACACATAATTTTCTAATTCATTATTACCCCAACCATTTTTTCCTGTCTCATACCACCACTCGGAGCTACTGGGCAATGCACCTTTTCCATTTGCATCCAATGAATTATTAAACTCATCATTCCAGACTAATTGATATCCATCAGGCACCTTTATTTCAGGATTTAGGTCCTCGTCGTTCTTCTCCTGATTTACCGCAAAACTCTGTTTATTCGTACCCGATTTAAATGTGAGCGTGGTACTACGTGAAGTAGCGTTAGTATTAGCCTCGAAAACAATCGTTACAATACCATTTCCGGCTGTGCCCCCACTTGGTGATACTTTACACCAAGCGGAGTTTGAATATACAGCCCAGTCGGCAGTAGCAGTAACAGTAAGCATTTGAGTGGATGCCTGACAACCCACTGATAATTCAGTGGGATTGACAGATACACTGCCATTATTTACATTTGGTATGACATCGGAGCCACTGCAACTGCAAAAAAATGACAAATAAATAAATAAAAGAGACCCTCTTCTCATCTTAATTTGTCTTTGTGATATAGCGATAATGCCATGCAATACTATTTCCATCATCGACAACCAATTCAAGCACATGATCTGTCAAAGTAAGAACCCTGAATTGTGGGTTGCTCAATGCGGCAGCATTGGGAATGTAACTAAGGTATTGATTAACAGGCAAAGTAATATAGTAATTACCACCACTCTGAGTAAAAGTATAAGTAGTTACTACTTTCTGAGCCGGCACATCATAATCCGTTCCAGGAGTTAACAAATATTCCGGCTTATAACCTGACCCTGCATTAACAAAGAGTTTTCCATCAGCTCCGGGATCATAAGTATAGCCTCCCTCTGAAGCAAAGGTTAGTTCATCGTCATACATACCAAAGGCGGCTTTTTCATTAGGAGCAGCGCTATACCAATCCAGTCCTGTGGAGCCAGTGGGTCCACAACCCAAGTGACCTTTGGTAGCAGCATCCATCACCCATATTTGAGAACTACCTCCTGTTAAAGATTTCAAGTATGCCTTAACTTGAGGTGACATATAATCTTTGGCAACAGTGAATGTTTTTATTACCGAACCATCACTCATGCCATTACGATTGTAAGCTTTGACTTCCACGGTATAAGTTCCTGCTTTAGTATAAGAACGTTGTACATCATTCTGAGCAACCAAATCTTTGTCACCAAAAATCCAAACAGGCACACACGCTTTATCATCACAATGAAAAGTTACTACATTATTTGTATCATTAACCGATATGCTAATGTCTAAACCTGAAGCTACAGGAAGTACCGACTCTTTAGGCGAATCATAGTTGTCGGCTGTACAAGCCACAAATGCTGACAATGCAAAAATTGCCAAAACTGTTTTATAAAATATCTTTTTCATAGTATACATTTTTTATACTTAATAAGCATTTTGTTGCAAATTATTATCTGAATCTATTTCAGATTGAGGTATAGGTAAATATTTTTTAGATTCACTCCATGTATTAGTTCTGTATGTATTAGGAACCAATACAGAAGTAGCCTTATCAGTACGCACCAAATCCCAATAACGTTTACCTTCACCCACAAATTCTAAATGCCGTTCTTGGATAATATTATCTAAAGTTGCAGTGATATGTTCTACACCTGCACGGTCACGAATTTCATCAAGATAGGTCTGCGCAGAAGCATCACCTATACGCTGAGCTAATTCCGCGGCATTTAATAAAGTTTCAGCATAGCGATAAATACGATAATTGTTATCATAATTTAAATCAGCATCTGCAGAATAGCCCGCATTACCGTTAGCACGTGCAATGTATTTCTTTAGGAAATTTCCAGTATCTTCATAACGAGGTTCGTAGCTAGCATCCGGATTCTGCAATTTGTAATGTTCAAAGTTCAGGATGCCACCATCACGACGTTGGTCTGTAGCTTCATACATATCATAAGCTTCTTGGCGTACCGGTTCAAAGCCCCATCCACCAGTAAATTCATTACTAGCTTTGAGCCCATTGATACCTATAAGTTTAGGATAAACAGTACCACCTGTGGCAATAGCATTACTCCATGAACGAACACCGTTAGTGCTGGTGTAATTAATTTCAAAAATAGATTCATCACACCATTCACCACTTTTTTCCCAAATAGCGGAAAAATCACTCATCAAACTATACTTCTTAGAACCTATAATTTCCTTCATATAGTCCAATGCCGTACTATAACGGCTATTGTCTTTTTGATACATTACAATCTCAGTATAAAGCATGTAAGCCGTGGCCTGTGTAATACGGCCACACCATTCATCGCTTTGTTTCATAGGCAGACTACCATTTTTAATGGCATCTTCAAGACAAGCTACCATTTTAGCATATACGTCATCAGCTTTCAATTGCTGCGCCACATAAGGATACTCCAGATTTTTTTCATAGTAAGGAATGTTTCCCCAAAACTTCCATAGCCATGAATAATAATAAGTGCGAAGAACTTTAGCTTCAGCTATATATTGTGCTTTAGTGATTGCATCAATATCTTTTACATTATCAATATTTTCCAACATCACATTGCTACGGTTAATACCAGAATAACAAATTGTCCAGAAATCACTATTCACCGAGGTGGGCAGCGCTTCATAATTAGCAATACGCCCCAAGTAAAGAGCGTCATTTTGATCACTTCCTCCTTTATAGACATCGTCGCCCATTAAATCGGATACGAAGCCGGGTTGCGCATACTGTCCCCACGCATAATCCACCCATTTTAAAGGATCATAAGCGGATGTCAAAGCCTCAAAAATCCGTGATTGAGTAGTATAATACTCATTCACATAAAGCGAAGATGCCGATTCTACATCCAGAAAATCTTCTTTGCAGGAGCTTGTAAATAGCGATGCTATCAAACCGCAAACTAATATATTTTTTTTCATAATACTTACTTTTTTAATCGTTAAAATGCTACATTTACACCTACGCTAAAAGTTCTGGCTTGTGGATAGACTCCGCGGTCAATACCCAAGGAAGTGCCACCTGAAGATATTTCAGGATCAAAGCCTTCATATTTTGTAAAGGTTAATAGATTCTCAGCCTGGACATAAAGTCGAAGATTACTTAAAAGCACCTTATTGGTCCATTTTTGAGGGAATGTATAGCCTAGGGTAACATTCTTTACACGCATATATGAACCATCTTTTACAAAAAGATCTGATGAAAGCCAGTTACCATTATTGTCTGAAAAAGTAAATCGGGGGATTTTATTGGAAGACCCTTCTCCTGTCCATCGATCTAGCATATATGAGGGAAGATTTATATAAGCAAGGTCGGTACGACGGGTAGCATCATAGATATCATTACCAATTGTTCCTTGTAACATCACACTTAAGTCCAATCCTTTCCAAGCAACATTGAAGGTGGTGCCGTACGCCCAATCGGGCATACCTTTACCTATTTTAGTACGATCAGCATCGCCGATACTGCCATCTCCATTGATATCAACAAAACGTACATCGCCAGGCTGAGCTTTGGGTTGAATTAAATTTCCATCAGCATTCTTATAGTTATTTACTTCGTCCCAATTCTGGAAAATACCTGCGGATTTATATCCGTAAAAGTAAGGGAAAGGCAAACCATTCTGTGCACGAGAAATGGTTCCTACGTTCTGGTAATTATCATAATTGGCAAAACCATCATCATTACCTAACTTTATCAGTTTATTCTTTAAATATGAAGCATTAGCACTTATTTTAAATTTAACATTCGAAACCTGGAAACGATAACTAGCATCAAACTCCACGCCCGAATTCTTCATATCGCCTACATTCCCCGTTGGTTTAGATTCACCAACATAGCTAGGTACAGGCATCGTCATCAACATTCCGTTTGTTTTCTTTTCAAAATAATCCATGGTAAAGGTTAAAGCATTGCTTAAAAAAGAGAAATCAACACCAATATTTGTTTGTTCGGATTCTTCCCACTTTAAATCGCTGTTGGCTAATCCGCTCGGTTTAGTACCATTATACAAAGTGCCATCCCCGTTACCAAAAATATAATTATTTCCACTGGAAGTCAGAGCCACATACTTAAATTGACCAATACTTTCATTACCGTTCTTTCCCCAAGATGCGCGCAGTTTCATTGCTGTGAACCACTCGGGGCGTTTCCCCATAAACTGTTCATTAGTCAGTGTCCAACCTAAAGAAACAGAAGGAAAAGTAGCATAACGATTTCCCGGCCCAAAGTTTGAGGAACCATCACGACGGACCGTTGCCTGAATCATGTAACGTTCACCATAGTCATAACTTACACGACCAAAAAGAGAAGCCAAGGTATGTGGACTATAGGCGCTACCATAAACAGCTTGATCACCATTAGCAGAAGTCCCGGTTGTAAAATCAATGTTCGCTTTGCTACCATCTTCTTCGATCATATATTTATTACTGCCACCTACATTACGCCCTACGGTTTTCTTTGCTGACTGTCCTAACATAACTTGTATATGGTGAACGCCAAAAGCTTTATCATAAGAAAGTACATTTTCCAACTGCCAAACCAATGAGCGGTTCATAGATGACCACACCTTGCTATAGTTAGAATAAGAGGATTTTCCCAGATAATACTTAGGAGTCCAGCCATCGTTACCCCAAAAGCTAAGATCCGTACCGTAAGACGATTTAAATTTCAAATTATCCCAGAGATTAATTTCTCCCCAAAAAGTTGATACAAATTTATCTGAATTCCCTTTTTCACCCGGTAATACCAACTGTGCCAAAGGGTTCGTTATTTCATTGTAATCATCACTTGCAATAGTATATACATGACCATTATTAGGATCTTTTACAGCATAAGGATATGCTACCAATGCAGCAGCATCGTCTTTTTCATAAAGACCCAATAATGGAGAAAATTTAATAGCAGCACCTACCTCTGAGCCATACTCTGAGTTAGTGGAAATACCAACTGAGGTAGTACGCGTATAATCCGCGTTTATTCCGACTTTTACATTATTCAACCAATTGCGTTCTTTGGTTTCAAAAAGTTTGTAAGTAGCATTAGAACGAATAGCTAAACGCTTGTAATTGGAATGATTATAATTTCCACCTACTATACCCGACTGGTCAAAATAACCAAGAGAAAGATAATAGGTCCCTTTATCTGTGCCTCCACTTACAGTTAGCTGATGATTCTCAATAGGTGCATTGTCATAAAACATCGCATCTTGCCAATCAGTACCTTTTCCATAAGAATAGGGATCAGCATATTTGGGTGCACTGCCTTGATTTGTATAACCTTCATTCATTAAGATAGCATATTCAGTTGCATCCAGTACATCGCGTTTTCTCCATTTGCTTTGCCAGCCATAAGAAAAATCATAAGTTACCTTCGTCTTACCTATAGCACCTCCTTTTGTTGTCACCAAAATGACGCCGTTGGCAGCACGCGAACCGTAAACAGCACCTGATGCAGCATCTTTCAAAATTTCCACACTCTGGATATCGCTGGGATTCAAATAATCAATGCCTCCATCAATAGGCATACCATCTACGATGTAAAGAGGATCACTATTATTAATAGTGCCTACGCCACGAATACGTACCTGTGAACTAGCACCAGGTTGACCAGATGATTGGGTAATAGTTAAACCTGAAGCCTGACCTTTTAGCACGTTATCTATCCGGGTAGGAGTCACTTTACTTAAGTCTTCCGCAGTAACTCGACCAATTGCCGCTGTTACCACACTCTTTTTTTGAACGCCATAACCTACAACCACCACCTCATTCAGTCTTTCCGAATTTTCTTTCAAAACAATATGAAGTGGTTGATTATCCACGACAATAATCTCTTGTGTTTTGTAACCAATATAAGAGATTACTAATTTGGATTTACTCGGGACATTTAATTTAAACTTGCCGTTCATATCAGTAATAGTCCCGTTCGAAGAACCTTTGACCAGAACATTCACACCTGGCAAAGGAGAATCATCTTCTCCAGCCACAACTATTCCGTTAATAGGTATCACCTGTGCCTGCACACAAAAAGACACAAATAACATAGAGAGGTACAATAATAACTTTTTCATAAGTCTTTCTTTTTAAGATTAACAATTTTAAACATGACAAATCTACATGATCATTATTCAAGTTGAACCTCATATACCCATTTACAAACACGTCAATTACAAAAAACAAATACGTCAAGAATACGTTAAATACACACAAGTGTTTAATTATCAGATATATAATAAAAAATACATACCAGATCTTAAATTAATATTTAAAAGTAAAAACAAAAAATGTTCCTTGATACCTAACAACAAAAAACGTAAATAATTTAAATTTTCGTGTTCAAATAATCACTCAAACTGTCATCCCGATCCAAACTGAATTTTTTCCGAAGTCTATACCGAATTGTTTCTACACCTCTAATCGATAAATTGAGAAGCGGAGCAATCTCTTTTGTTGAAAGATCCATCTTAATGTATGCACACATCATTTTTTCACTCAATGATAAGTCCGGATACTTTTCGTTAAGCTTCTTCATAAAATTATTATGTACTAAATCAAACTGTTCTTCAATGTGTTTAAGCATATCGTCAGATTTCATATTTAAATCAATTTTATTATTCACCAAAAGAAGCATTTTTTTTATCGGAGAGGACTCCAAACCGTTGAGCTTGGAAATGATCTTAAAAAGTTCTTGCTTTATGTCGGTTAATATCTCATTTTTACGCATAAAATTAATCATGAGATTTGCCATTTCCTGGCTTTTATGTTTCAGTTCATATTCAAGCTTTTCTTTTTCAAGTTCCACTATCTGGCGCTCTTTCTTAGCATTTTCTTCCTGATATTCTTTCTCTTTAAGAAGTAGCTCTTGGTCCTTCTTTATTATAATTTCTCTCTTTTTCCTCTTTACACGAACCTGATCCCATTTGTGTACTCCCCATAAAAAGAAAAAGAGCATTACGAAATAACAAAAATAAGCGCCAGAACTTCGATACCAAGGTGGCAGAATAATAAAAGAAAAGGAATCAGAGGAGGTACTTCCATCATCATAAACCGCCTGAACTTGGAAAGTATATTCCCCCTCATGCAAGTCACTATATTCCTTAGTTAAAGCAGACGTGCAGTCAGACCATTCATTTTGATTATCCATTCGATAACGAAATTTCACTTCCTTAGACGGATTAATGGAGAATAAACCATATTCAAACCGAATGCTATTATGTTTGAATGAAATTTTTGGTACATACTTTTTCCTTAAATAATTATCACAATAAATTAATTTTTCCTTGGGATAAGATAAGCTAACATATTTTATATGTATCCCTGTATATGCTCGTTTTTTTATATCAAAGGAGGTATTTAGTAAAGCAAAACCAGATTCATTAGGAATAATAATGAGCGAATCATTGACTGGTGAAATTTGCTCAAAGCCATGCACCAAATCGATAGGAGAATGTTCTATTGAGAAAGACAATCGTTTGGTTACCGTCTGCTGATCATCTAAATTGACTATATTAATAACTTTGTCCGTAAACCCAATAATAGAGTCCTTATATTTTATAAGTTTTATATAGGCACCTCCTTTCATCCGCTTATTCATCTTAATATCGGGCTCTATTTTATGGCTATCATGATTATATTTAAAAATTCCAGCAGGAGAAGTAAAATATATTTCATTATCCACTTTATTAACATATATATTTCTATTGGAAGGGAAACCAGATTTTTTTCCGATATATTGTACTCTTTTAACGACACAGGTATTAAAATCAAAATCAGCACGCATTACCCCTCTTTGGTCATTGTGCAACCAAATGATACCAGCATCATCAATTTCAAAATTCTGAGCAGAGTCTCTAATTCCATTAAGATACTTTTTAACTATCCATCTGCCATGCACTTTCTGAACAAGACAGATACCATCGTAGGTTCCTAATAGCAATTTATCTGGATGATTCGGAATCATTTTACAAGACCAAACTCCACTTACATTTCCTATTTTTTTTATCGTTAATCCCTTAATCAGAAAAAAACCTCTATCGTGCATGCAAAATAAGTCCATTCCTATTTTTGCCAAGTTCCAGACTTGCCCACTGGCATGCTGAATATTAATCAGAGGTGCCCGATCTGTCATCCGGACAGGATAAGGCATAGCATAAAGTCCCCTGTTGGTTCCTAAATAGAGTTTATTATCAGATAAAGCAACAGCATAACCTGTGCCGTATGAATTAGGATAAGAATAAAGATTAGTAAAAGGTGAATTCAGCAAAATGTAATCAATGCCATTATCCAATCCTGCCCATAAATTACCTAAAGCATCAAATCCTAAAGACAGAACCGTATTATTCTGCAATCCATTATTTTCATTAAAAAATTTCGGTTCATATGTTTTTTTATCTATAATGACTAAACCTTTATGTACAGTTCCTATTGCAATTTTGTCTTTAGATTCTACAATAGTAAAGACCTCATTCTGAGATAAAAAGTCCTCTATTCCTGTAATATAACGTACTGTTTTTTCCCTGTCCCAATAATACAATCCATCATAAGCAGTAGCAATCAATAATCCTCTTTTATAAGGCATAAGCCCTCTAATACGTTTTGAATTAAGGACCTTATCTCCGGATATAGGGAAAAAAGAATCACCAATTAATACTTTCACTCCAACACTGGTAGCTATATACAATGCCCCATTAACTAAATTGCAACAATCGATTTTCCCTCCTGCAGGTATAATAGTATATTTGCTACCAGTAATTTTTATAATTTCATTATCGGCCTGCCAATAAAAGAGATTATCATTCTCAAAAACATTCCAGATATTGCCGGGATAGCGATCCGGCATTCTCAATAAATCAGACAAACATGTATAAACCAACTCTCCACGAAAATTCGGTTCAAAATACCCAAATTCATTTATCCCAGCTGCATATATTCTATTTTTCGATTTAGAAATATAAACCGCACGAACATCTTGGCCATTATTCAGTGGAAAAACTTTCCACTCACTTCCATCAAATTGAATTAATCCGTTTTTATTTGCAAAATAAACCCAATTTCCATTAGAATAGGGAGTAATCTGCCATGTCTGAGTTCCTTTACCATACAGCTCTTTCTTAAAATTCATTATGCAACTGTTCCAATCCGCATATATATTAATGACAGAGGAAAAGGCAACAACAATGAGGAATAACTTTTTTATTCTTAAGCTCATACTATAGATTTTCTAGTTAACAATAGGAAGAATGTTCAAAGGTATCATTTTTTTAATAACTTAATTTTATATTTTTACATTTATTTTATTCGAAATGTTAAAGTAAAGGGACTATTAATTCAAGACTCCCACTCTAATGCTAGTCCAAATAAGTATTAAAAAAAGAATCGTTCTTTTAGTACAACAATTTAAGGAGAGTGTAAGGAAGAAGTCTTGATTTTTATCCGATTTACTTATAATTAAAGATTTTTATGTAAGTTTGCTGAAAATCCTTCTAAATATGAAAAACAAAAAAACTTTTCATAGCTTAATTTTTTTGCTTCTTTCCTGCTATATTTTTAGCGTCTCTGCTGCGCCAAAGAATCCTTTAGCGCGTTATAACTTTACCAGCATCACCATGAATGATGGTTTGCTCCATAATTTCATTGACGATATTTATAAAGATAGCCAAGGGTTCCTGTGGGTTGCTACTTTCGGAGGAGGACTGTCGAGATATGATGGCTATGAATTTACACATTATAATATAACGACTTGGCCGGTGCCCCTGAAAAGTAATTTTATCCGCAAAGTCTGTGAAGACAATTTTAATCGTTTGTGGATTGCTTCCGAAGGAGGTGTGGATGTTCTCAATCTCTCTACTCAGAAATTAAGTCAACCGATTTATGCAGATAAGCGCTTATCCGGTATCCTACACCGATCAACTTCTATGGTTTTGAAAGATAGTAAAGGAAGTATCTGGCTGGCTGTGGAAAATTCCTTGTATAAAATAGATTTCCTGAACAATGGTTCCGTGGCACAGATACATACATTTGCACCCAATTTGCCCTCTTCGGCTAATCCTCTGGTTGCGCTCAAAGAGATTGACGGAGAAATGTGGATAGGCTATAACAGTGATGTATGTAAAGTATTAACCAACAAAACCAGACAATTGACGCTTTCATTTGCTTCCGATAAACTGAGGTTAGAACAAGGTAGTTTCATCTCAGTGTTATTTGAAAAAGAAAATGAAGTTTGGATCGGTACAGATCGTGGATTGTTTCGGTATAACAAAATAAACGAGTCATTGAAACGCTATATGCATGATGACAACAATCCGACTTCACTCTCGCAAAATCTTATTACTGATCTGGCCAAAACAGCCGACCACCAGTTGTTGGTCGCCACATTAAAAGGTCTTAATTTTTATGATCCCATAACCGATAACTTTATACGCATTGATCGGGATGAAAAAGGGATGTCCAACACCCTTAACTGTAACTTTATAAACTGTTTACTGACAGATAGAGATCTCATTTGGATAGGAACAGAAGCAGGAGGGCTCAATAAAATGACATTGCGCAGACTCTCCATCCATAGCTATGTACACAGCAAAGACGATCCAGGTAGTCTCTCTAAGAATCCGGTTAATGCCATCTTTGAAGACAAAAACGGAGATTTGTGGGTAGGAACAGTAGAAGGAGGACTTAATCGCAAGCCTAAAGGAAGCGATCAGTTTATACATTATACTTCCAGATCAAACTCTCTGAGCCATAATTCTGTCAGTGCCATTGCATCCGATGAAGCTAATCATCTTTGGATAGGAACATGGGGAGGAGGAATCAATTTATTGGATCTCAATAATCTTTCCCATCCTACATTTCAGCATATTACATCACTTACTAATCCGGGATTTATGGTCGATTTTATAGGAGCTCTTTGCTACGACCCTATTAATAAAGGAATGTGGATAGGAACCAATCGCGGAATATTTTTCTATAATATTCAAACCGGTCAGCTAACAGCTCCTCTACCAACAAAAGAAACCCAAAATATTCAGGGAGTGGTCGGATCGCTCATTGACAAAAAGAACAAATTATGGATGGGAACTTCAGAAGGAGTCATGATTATAGATCTGAAATCTTTTGCCAAAAATCATTTCCATTTTTCCTTCCGCCATTTAAAACACCAAAGTGATAAACCCTATTCACACTTTGTGGAAAAGATAAATTGTCTTTATGAATCATCCGACGGTACTCTTTGGTTAGGAAGTAACGGATATGGGCTTTATAAGCTGACTTCACGAGAAAATGAAAATTATCTATTTCAATCTTTTACCACCTCACAAGGGCTTGCCAATAATTGCATATTTGGTATTCTTGAGGATGAAAGGGGTCTGCTTTGGTTAAGTACAAGTAATGGATTATCATGTTATAACCCAAAGACCAACCGATTTGTGAATTACACAAAAACGGATGGAATAATCAGTGACCAGTTTTACTGGAATGCATATTATAAATCAAGAGACAACAGCAGGATTCTCTATTTTGGCAACATGGAAGGGTTGATTGCTGTTGAAGGTAACAAAGTACAGTCCAAAACATCTCCGGAAAAAGTAATACTTACCAAATTGAGGGTAATGAATGAAACCATTCAACCCGGTAACGGTAATCATATCGATACGGATATATCCCGTGCAAGATGTCTGTATCTGCATGAAAGCGATAAGTCTTTCTCAGTGGAGTTCTCGGTACTAAATTATGAGAGTCCAAATGCTGTCACATATTCATACCGATTGCTTGGATTTGATGACAATTGGGTGGAAGTACCTTCTAACAGGCGTTTTGCCAACTATACAAATTTACGTCCCGGAACTTATACGTTTCAAGTGAAATGTGCTTCCGAATCGGATGAATGGTCCAATGACATTACTGAACTGAAAATAGTCATTTCTCCGTTTTTTTACAAAACAGTGTGGTTTATTAGCTTAATTATTCTTGTAATCGTGTTCCTTGTATACCATATTTATAAGTGGCGCATTAAAACATTGAAAAAACAAAAAGAGTTATTACGCATAAAGGTTGAAGAACGTACCCGTGAATTGGAGGAACAGAAAAAACTATTAGAAAACCAAACGAGCGAACTATCACGACAAAACGAGATACTGAAACAGCAGAATGAAAAGATTACCCGTCAAAAAGGGCAACTTATTAATATGTCAAAGAAGGTACAGGAACTTACTATCGATAAATTGTCTTTTTTTACCAATATTACCCATGAATTCCGTACTCCCATCACGCTAATCATGGGGCCAATAGAAAGAGCTTTGAAACTAAGTTATAATCCACAGGTAATTGAGCAACTGCATTTTGTGGAACGAAACTCTAAACATCTTCTATCGTTAGTAAACCAGCTGATGGACTTTCGCAAAGTGGAATCAGGTAAAGTCGAGATTGTAAGAACGCCGGGGAATTTGCTGAAATTCATAGACGAATTATTGGAGCCCTTTGAAGTATTTGCTTATGAACGAAGTATACGTCTGGAAAAAAGATATCGTTTGAACCCACCAGAAGTCTTGTTTGATGAAGAAGCCATGAATAAAATAATTACGAACCTTCTGTCCAATGCCATCAAATTCACTCCAAATAATGGAATTGTATCGGTTTATGTTTCTTCGCTAACAGACCATGATACAGGGAAAGAAAAATTATTTATTTGTGTAAAAGACTCTGGCACAGGCATTGCAGAAGAGGATCTATCCAAAATATTCAACCGTTTTTATCAGTCCAAAGGGCACATGAAATATCCGGTTTATGGTCAAAGTGGTACCGGCATTGGACTTTATCTTTGCAAACGCATTGTATACTTGCAAGGAGGAACCATTCAGGCAAAGAATAACCGCACCCAAGGAGCTTCCTTCTGCATCACTCTTCCATTATTACGTGAAGAGAAAAGTAACGAACAACCTAAAACAGAGATTGTACCTCCAGTTATCGACGAAAACAAAGAACCTTTGACAACAAAGCCGGGCGGTCGTCTTACCATTCTTGTTGTGGAAGATAATAAAGATATGCGTAGTTATATTCGCTCCATTCTGATCGACAATTTCAATGTAGTGGAAGCAGAAAATGGCGCCGTGGCTCTTCCGGTTCTCAACTTGCAATCTGTAGACTTTATTATTAGTGACTTAATGATGCCTGTTATGGATGGTATAGAATTGTCACGTCATGTGAAAGATAATTTTGCTATTTCTCATATTCCTTTCCTGATGCTTACGGCTAAAACTTCCAACAAAGCACGTATTGAAAGCTTTAAGACTGGTGTGGATGAATATCTGCTCAAGCCCTTTGATGACGAATTATTACTGGCTCGCATCAATAATATTCTGGAGAACCGCAAGCGTTACCAAAAACAATTTAGCTTCAAAATGGATGTGGATATTCTCAACATAAATGAAGAGTCCAGCGATAAAAAATTCCTGGACAAAGCAATGGAAGTTATAAAAGAAAATTTCAAAAACTCTTACTACGAAGTAAGTGATTTTATCGAAGCTATGGGAGTAAGCAAAAGCATATTAAACAAAAAGATGCAAAATCTCACCGGACAATCTGCCGGACAGTTTATCCGCAACTATCGACTTAACATCGCCCGGGAACTGATTCTGAAAAATCAGGTAACAAAGAATATGAATATTTCCGAAATAGCTTATGAAGTAGGATTCAATGATCCTAAATACTTCACCCGTTGTTTTACAAAACATTTCAGTATAACTCCCAGTTTCTTACTGGAAGGGGGAAAATAATATCTTGTTTACCATATTTAGCCATTTATCCACTTAATAATTACCCTTAAAATGTGCATGTGACTTTGAAGCATCTGTTACAATCTATGCGTTCGGATAGTAGGCTTTAATGACCCAAGATATTTTACACGTTGCTTTACTAAACATTTTAATGTTACTCCAAGTAGTTTGTTTGAGTAACAATATTTCCCCCATAATTATTCCATATTTTCCTGTAAATAATTCTGTCCCCTATCGATAATAGTTAGGAACAGAGTTTTTATCCTCCATAAATATACTTTTGTCCACCCTCTACGTATTTTTTGTATCTATATTCGCTGCGTTAATAATTAAATTTAATTTTATGAAATTATGAAAACAACTAAATTAATGAGGTGGGCTTTGTGCGCAGCAGCTTTGGTAGCATTTGGCTTAGTTGGGTGCGAGAAGTCGGATCTTTATTCAATTGATGCGCCCTCTGACCTGCAGAGAAGGATCGACTCAATTGCAGCTGCGAAACCAAATACAGGTGACACTACTAAGCTCACCATCGCTACAGCAATAGTCGGTTCTGAAGATTACAGTTCCAGTTGGTGGACTGCATTCTCTGATTACTTCACCATTCCTGCAAACAAGCTATTGCATTTGGAGTTTGTTAACCACACTTCCGGAGCTGACAACTATAACAACTGGAATCTTGCCGTTGTCAATGTAGCAGCTCATAGTACCACAGACAATGCCAACTATGCAGAATACTTTGCTCTCCGTTCTGATGCTTACGGCTGGGGTAACAGTGATTACAACGGAAATATGATCACCAATAACTATCCCGACACCGACGGAGATGGCAATGTTTGGAACGACTTCCGCACTACCATGCAAGGAGCTTATATTTCTATGAATATTGACCACTCTGCTACCGGCAATGTATACGTAACAGCCATCGCCGTTGGAACAAATGGTACAACGTTAATCGAAACATATCAACAACCGGTTTCTGCCACTGCTGATATCGTGGCTTTCTTAGTTTGCGATGGCAGTTATTTCGAGATGAAAAAAGCATACCTTATACCTTCTAGAGTCACTGTTGTAGCAGACGTTAAACCGGTTTCAATCGCTATTGCAGGGACTCCTACTTCTGTTGAATTAGGCAACAAAAATTTCTGGGGTAATGCAACAGCTACTGTTACTTACGCTGACGGATCTTCCGCGCAAGTTGATTCTACAGATTTATCATTCAACGTTATTCCTGATATGACTACACTCGGAGTCAAGACAGTTGTTGTAGCTTATAGCAAAACTAAGCAAGGCGCATACTGCCAAGCTGTATCAACCTTCTACACTCTGGAAGTAACGAACCCTGTTTCAAGCCTGGAGGTCACTACTTTGCCAAACATAACTAAATACTATTACTTCAGTAGCGACCCTATCATATTCAACACTACAGGCATTGTCGTAACAGCTACATATTCCGACGGTACAAAAGGTATCATACCAAACGAAAATCTTCAGTTTGGCAAGATTCCAGCTGCCTCAGGTTCTCAGACCGCTGTCATTTCTTATGTTGGTGCAACAAAAACAGTAACTACAACTTGCCCACTAACTCTTGCAAAGGGTGTAAGCCAAGTAGGTGCTAATGACTTCTCTACCAGTTGGTGGACAGTATTCTCTGATGACTATACAGTCGCATCAGGTTCGAGTAAGACACTTACAATGTACTGCTACTCCGACAATCTTGCAAACTATCACAGCCCTAGTACAATTCTTCGCAAAGCTGACAAGACTGAATATGGTGTAGTTCGCATGGACAACTACGGATGGGGCACCGGCTATGGAACAACCACCGTCACATCCAACTGGAATTGGGATACATTTACATCAAGCATAAGTGGCTCTAAGATAGTCATCACAGTTACAAACAATGGTAACAATACTGCTGATGTACTTTACACTGTTACTTACGCCAACGGCGAAACGCATTTCCAAAAGTATGCGGGTGTAACGGTAGACAGTTCTGATTTGAATTGCGCACTCGTAACAGAGGAGTCTTATCTCGTAATTGTTTAATAATCAATAAGATAAAAAATATTTAAATTATGAAATATTCATATTTAATTCTGTTGGGATTGCTGGCGCTCGCACCAGCAACATACGCAGAGGGCAACGGCAATATCGACCAGATGTCAATGACTCAACCAAGCAATATAATAGTAAAAGGTAAAATCGTTGACGAAAAAGGAGAATTGCTTTCAGGCGCAACCATACAACAAAAAGGTACATCCAATGGTGTCATTACCGACACTGATGGTAACTTCTCTATTTCTGTTCCTTCAGATGCTACGCTGATAGTATCTTTTATAGGATTCAAAAGTATTGAAGTAACCGTTGGAGGAAAAACTAAACTCAGCAACATCACATTGGTTTCGAATATAAAAGAACTCGACCAAGTGGTAGTAATAGGTTACGGTACACAACGCAAGGTTGATCTCACAGGTTCGGTTGCCATTGTCAACACTGAAGAGATGAAGAAAGTATCAAACTCAAACATCTCAACATTGCTCGAAGGAAAAGTAGCCGGTGTTCAAATTACATCCGACGGACAACCGGGAGCCGACCCTACAGTACGTATTCGTGGTATCGGTTCGTTCGGTAGCACCGCACCTCTCTACGTTGTCGATGGAGTACCAATGGGAACAACAATACGCGACTTCTCGCCAAACGATATCGAAACCCTTCAGGTACTTAAGGATGCTTCTGCTGCCGCAATCTACGGTTCGCGTGCTGCCAACGGCGTGATTATCATCACCACAAAGCAAGGTAAGAAGAACCAAGCCATGAAGATAGACTACAGCGGCTACGTTGGTTTCGACCAAGTGCAGAGTGGAGTGTACGATGTTATGGATTCATACCAATATGGTAAATACGTCACCATGGCATACAATAACAGTGGCATGGATGTTCCTGCCGGATACGATACTACAAACGCAAAATATATCGATCCAGACAAAGTTAACACAAATTGGTTCGATGAGGCGTTCAAAACAGGTATTCGTCAGAATCACAGCATCAACATGTCAGGAGGTGGCGCTAACAATACTTACAACATCGCTCTCGACTACTATAGCCAGAAAGGAACAATGGTAGGTGCCGGTCCAAACTATGACCGTTACACTGCCCGTATCAACAATACGATGGATGTTAAGTTTATCAAATTCAAAACTAACATAGTGTATAGCCACAGCTCGCAGGACAACATGGCTCTCAGTAACGCTAACGAGTACGTACAGGGTCTATATGGTTCATAATATCCTGTAATGGCTTCGGCTCTAATTTTACCTCCAACCATCAAGGCTTACGATGAATCGACTTGGGTTCTCGACGACAAAATTTCGGCTGCATCAGAATACAGCTACGACTCTTACGGTTTTGGTACTTACTATGACGACGTTCATGGAGACTTGCGTGTAACGAACGTTCTGCTTGAAAATAGTTTAATAAAGAGGAACACAACTGTTGACCGTGTTGTTGCCTCAGGTTCTGCAAATGTTGACCTCATAAGCATGGTTGGCCTCAAGAGCAGCAATCACAAGTTAGATTACAACCTTAACTTGTCGTACAGCCTAACTTATGCAAAGGACTTTACATTCGTACCTGCATTTATACAGAGTACAACAAACTATTTGGCAAAGAGCAATGAGAACCTGTCAGAGGGCTATCGTAGCTATAGCGATGCACTTATAGAAAACACGATGAGCTACGATGGTAAATTTGGACGCAATCACATCAATGCGGTTGTTGGTCAAACATTCGAGCGCGAACTCTATCACACACTCACAGGCACAGGCGTTAACCTTCCTGAACCATATTATTTGCAAGTAGATAACGCAGAGGAGACATCAGGAGCAAGTGATGAAAGCGAACATGTATTGGCATCGTATATTGGTCGCATCAACTACGATTTCGATGAGAAATACCTTTTTTCGGCAACAGCACGTCGTGATGGTTCAAGCCGTCTTTCTTCAGAGGACCGTTGGGGCTGGTTCCCATCTGTATCAGCAGGTTGGCGTATCGAACGTGAAAACTTCTTCCCTGTAGCCAAATCGACTATCAACCTACTCAAGATTCGCGGTAGCTATGGTGAACTTGGTAATGAGAACATAGGCGAATACCAATACATGGATGTTATGTCGAGAGGTAACTACACATATAGCTTTGGAAATGATAAGGTTACCGGTTCAGCAATATCAAACTATGTAAACACAGCCATCAAATGGGAAAAGAAGAAAACTGTTGACTTTGGTCTCGACCTCGGTATGTTCAACAATCAGTTGGAATTTACTTTCGACTGGTATAAGGCAACATCAGAAGACCTTCTTTATAGTGTAGCAGTACCGGCCAATGCAGGTGCTACCAACGAAACAGTAACGATGAACGCAGCAACAATGGAAAACTCAGGTCTTGAGTTCTTGCTTGCATATCACAATCATAACCATGCTGTTAAGTTTGACATTTCTGCAAACTTATCTACCCTCAAAAATGAGGTAACAAAGTTGGGCGTTTCAGGCGAACCTCGTACCGATGGCTACTGCCGCACAGAGGTAGGTCGTGAAGTTGGTGAATTCTATGGCTACTTTTCCGAAGGTATCTTCCAGTCGAAAGCAGAGATAGATAACCGTGTCAACTCAAATGGCCAACACATTAATCAGAACGGAGCACAACCGGGTGATGTTATATACGCCGACCTCAACAACGACGGCGAAATTACCAACGCCGACCAGAAATTCCTGGGTAGCGGTATACCAAAGATTCATTACGGCTTGAATGTACGTGCTGAATGGAAAGGTTTTGACTTGAGCATATCGACATATGGAGCTGCAAATTTCAAAGCTGTAGATTTTGTTGACGTCACATTGCGCAGCTCATACGGTGCACTCAACAAGGACGTTGATCTATTGAATGCTTGGACACCGGAGAACACAAACACCAATGTGCCTCGCGTAGCATACAAATCGACAGGTTCAATCACCAACGATATGTTCAGCCAGCGTTTCATACAAAATGCATCATATCTGAAAATTGCCAACATCGAATTGGGCTATAACGTTCCTGACAAATTGTTTGGTGGCTATGTTAAAGGCGTTCGTATATACGCATCGGGTCAAAATTTGGCCACATTGTCCAAATACAAAGGTTACAACGTAGACTTCGCCGGAGGTACATTCACCCCCGGTTATAACTATGCTTCGTATCCAACACCACGAACCATCATGTTCGGTGCACACTTCTCATTCTAAAAAATATAATCTAAAAAATAGAGTATCAATATGAAAAGTTTAAATATAATTCTAACAATGCTGGCACTCATTGGAGGCATGACAGCCTGCAATGACGAACTCGATGTTCAGAACCCGAACAATCAGACAACCTACGATTTTGGCAATACAGAGTCAGATCTTCAGGAGGCTGTCATTGCGTGCTATAACCGTATACGCCTCGAAGGTACATTTGCCCGCGTTGGCTACACTTTGGATGCTGTACGTGGCGACGAAGTTTGGAACTCATCTCAGCAGTGGTATTTGGAGTACGACAACCTCAATTCTCCGGGTACAATCGAAATAGGTGACATGTGGCCATGGCGCGACTGCTACCATGTAGTAAACCGCACAAACTTTGTATTGTCGAAAGTCGATGGTGTTAATATGTCGGAAGATTCTTATAATAAGATAGCCGGACAGGCTCTCTTCCTCAGATCTTTGGCATACTATGAATTGGCTACATATTACCAGACTGTTCCATTGATTACAGACTATGCTTCTTATTCAGACATCAACACCATGTATGCATCCAACAATACGCAAGACGAGGTGTTTGACCAAATAGAGGCTGACCTCAAAAAAGCTATGCAAATATTGCCATCGCGCGATGCGGGTGGCGAATTTGCTAAAGGTCGTGCTACAAGCGGTGCTGCTGCCGGATATTTGGCTCGTGCACTTATGTTCCGTCATAAATATTCTGAAGCTTATACTGTGCTGAAAGACATCATCGCCGGCGTGTACGGACATTATGAACTTACAGCCGACTATGGTGACAACTTCAGAGAAGGTTCGGCATACGAAAATAACTCAGAGAGCCTCTTCGAAGTTCAATATATGGACTATGGCACAGGTGGCACCGACGAAGAGTGGACTCCGGTAAACATAAGCTCGCAAGCTACTCAGGGTCACGCTGTAGAAAGCAACTACGCTTCTCAAGAATTGGGTAGTTGGGGCGACTTGGCTGGTGCACCTTGGTTGTATAACCTATTCAGAAAAGAGAACTGTACAGATGACCGTCTCGATCCTCGTTTATATTGGACATTGGTTACATTCGAAGATAAATATAGTAGCTATACCGGCCTGAAAACTGCGGCATATCCTAATGGAGATCCTCGTTGCAACACTGTTTATCAAAAAGACATAACTGCAACTCCTCTATCGAACAGTGCCCAAGGTGGTATTTCAATAGCTAAGTTCACCAATGCAAGAAACAACATCTACAGTTCTATTACTACCGGATTGCATTGTGGAATCAACCTACGCCTTATGCGTTATAGCGATGTTTTATTGCGTGCAGCAGAATGCGAAAATGAAATCAATGGCCCAACCCAAACTGCTATCGATTACATTAACATCGTACGTGAACGCGTTGCTCTTAAAGATCTTAAACTTTCCGACTTCCCGTCTAAAGATGCTCTTTTCGAACAAATAGCAAACGTTGAACGTCCAAAAGAATTCGGTTGCGAAAACGGACGTGGTATTGACTTACTCCGTTGGGGATTCTTCTACGATGCAGATCGTCTGAATCAGTTGGTTGAACATGGTTATTATAAGCGCGATGGCAAAGCCTCAACAGATGAGCTTACCGCCGCAACCGCTGACGATTCATCGTTCAAATACTATTATAAGGGACATGAATATTTCCCAATATATCAGTCTACTCTTAATGCCAACCCTCACCTTGTAGGTAACTCGGCAAACAAGAATGAAGATAATGGACCTGCTTTCTTAGCTAAATGGACTGTTCATCCTATTGTAAAGTAGTAATCTCTTAAATTAACCACTTCCTTATCAATGTATTTTTTGTATGTTGATAAGGAAGATTTTTAAATTAATAATATATTAGACATGAGACTAAAATATTTACTGATTTTATCTATCAGCATAATTGCTCTATCGTTTGTAGGTTGCAAAGACAATGATTTTGAACCTAAAAAGGATGAGCCTGACACCGTTACAAATTTCACCATTCCAACATACGCCGACGACTATTCATCGATATCATCGTGGGCAAACCGAAACAAGTGGAATCTGGCCAACGTTCACGACCCATCGGTTGCCTACTACAATGGATATTACTATATGTACGGCACCGATGCCTCGTATGGTAATGCTGCCGAAGGACATGGACATTTTCAAGGCAAACGTTCAACCGATTTGGTTAATTGGGAATGGGTAGGCGGACCTTTTTATGAAGCACCCTCTTGGGTAGCCGACTCGCTCAACGCTATTCGTTCACGCATGGGTCTCGGTGCCATTGCCAAAGACAACATAGTATACGGCTACTGGGCACCGGTAGTACGCCAAGTCAACGTTGGAGGACAAGAGATCTTGCGTATGTACTACAGCATAGTTATCGATAACTACATCAAAACTGGCAAAGCCAACATCTCAGCCAACTTTGATGGAAGCTGGACAGAACGCGCCTTTATCGGCATGTGCGAATCGACCGATCCCACCGGAGCTGTATGGACCGACAAGGGTTTCGTTACCTATTCATCATCAGACCGTGGTAAAAACTACAGTCGTTCCAGTTTATCGGATTGGGACGCCTATTTCTACTACAACGCCATTGACCCTACATATATAGTAACACCCGAGGGAAAACATTACCTCATACATGGCTCGTGGCATAGCGGCTTAGCACTTTTACAAGTCGATGCAACAACAGGTAAGCCTCTCAACACGCTTGGTGAGCCTTACGCAAACAGTGCAAGTGAACTAACAGCTCGATATGGTGTGAGAATTGGCACACGTGCAGCCTCGTCGCGTTGGCAAGGCAGTGAAGCTCCCGAAATAATATACAAAGATGGTTACTACTATTTGTTCATGGCCTACGATGGCCTCGACATACCATACAACACGAGAGTGGTCAGAAGCGCAAACATCGAAGGTCCATACCTCGACATCACCGGGCGCAATTTCACCAACGGAAGCGGTGACTGCTACCCTATCGTAACCCACCCTTACAAATTCAATCTTAGCAACGGATGGGTAGGCATATCACACTGCTGTATCTTCCAAAAGGAAAATACCAACGAATGGTTCTACATGTCGCAAGGACGATTGCCTGCCAACGCTAATGGCAACGCCTACTCCAATGCCATTATGATGGGGCACGTACGCCGCATTGTATGGTGTCCGGCCTCTCCAAGCGAACCAGACAACCTGTGGCCAATAGCATTGCCCGAACGTTACGCCGCCGTGCCCGATTACGGTACTATAACCAAAGACTCGCTTGTAGGAACATGGGAGCACATAAACCTTAAATACAGCTATGGCGAACAAGATCGCGCCTCTACTCTAACCCTCAATGCCGACGGCACTATGTCGGGAACACTGACAGGCAATTGGAGTTACGATGCGACAAAAAAGCAACTAACATTGGGCAACGTTGTTGTTTGCGTTGAACGCGAAGTCGATTGGGAAGCCACCCCACGCTGTGTAACATTTGTATATGCCGGAACTGAAAAAAATCTAAACGCAACATATTGGGGTAAAAAAGTAAAATAAAAGCTCTGCCTTTTTTTACTTTTAAACCTCATTACATGTTTACTCCAATATCATTTTATGAAAACAATAAATTAGTCTAAGCATGCCTGCTAATTCAAAAGAGATGAACAAGAGGCTGCAATCAAAGATAAAAATAGAAGATTTCTATTTTTTAGAATTAGATTCATCTTTTGTCTGTTTTTTATTGGAATCGTCAATCTTGTTTTGTAATTTTACCCAATAAAAAAAGGCTTATGAGATTCAAGATAATATTAAACATAGAAAAACTAATTTATGGAAATGCACTTCCGCTGAACTACCAATACGAGCAATCTGCAGTTATATACAAAATTCTATCCCGGGCAAGTGAAAACTATTCAGATTGGCTGCATAACAATGGCTTCACTTTAGAATCTAAACAATTTAAGTTGTTTACCTACTCCAGGCTTTTTATTCCCCGGTATACTATAGATAAAGAACGCGCACGTATCATTATTAATAGTGATACAGTTGAGTGGTACGTTTCTTTTTTACCCGAAGAGTCTACCGAAAAGTTTGTTCAGGGTGTATTTATGAATCAAACATTTCAGTTGGGAAATCAAAAGAATATGGTACAATTTCGCGTGCAGAACATTGAAGTTCTTCCTTCTCCCCACTTTGAAGGAGAGATGGTATTTGAAACACTATCTCCTATCTGTATTGCGTTACGTAATGAGAATGGCAAAACGGATTACCTCTCTCCATCAGACGTGCGGGCAAAAGAATCAATCCTTTCCAGTTTATTAAATCGGTATCAGGCATTTTACGGAAAGCCTTATTCCGGCACACTACATTTCGTTTTTGAAGTATTAAATACTCCCAAGCCAGTACTGATAACGTTCAAAGCAGGAACGCCGGAAGAAACTAAAGTAAAAGGATATATGTGCAGGTTTAAGATTCAGATAAACGAGGAGTTGATGAAGATAATGTATGAAAGCGGAATAGGAATGAAAGGATCGCAAGGATGGGGAATGGTGAAAGTCCATAATAACTGACACCGATGGACCAACCCAAGCTTGAACGACTACTACGACTTATGATAATGCTTACAGGGAATGTAACCTATTCCGTGAAAAATTTATCAGACACACTACAACTATCCGTACGAACAATTTATCGGTATATCGATACCTTTAGAGAAGCCGGCTTTCCTGTAAAAAGCAAAGACAATATTATACGAATAGATAAATCTTCTCCCTATTTCAACGGTATAAGCCAATTGATTCACTTCACCAAAGAAGAAGCTTACATTCTGAAAAGTGCCATTGAGAACATAGACGAGACCAATTTATTGAAACAAAATCTAAAGCGCAAACTCTACACCGTTTATGATTATAAAATACTGGCCGAGACCGTTGTCAAAGGAAAAAACGCAGCGATTGTAAACCATCTGGTTGAAGCGATAGAACAACAGAAACAAGTAGTTCTCTGCAATTACAGTTCACCCAACAGTAAAGTAGTTCGTGACCGCATAATAGAGCCTTTCGCCTTTACCACCAACTATATTCAAGTCTGGGCTTATGAACCCGAAAAGAAAAAGAACAAACTCTTCAACCTCTCCAGAATAGAAAAGGTAAACCTCTTATCCGAACCCTGGCAGTATCAAGCCGAGCATAAAGCCGGATTTATTGATGTGTTCAGAATAAGTAGTTTTCAACTTTACCCTGTAAAGCTAAGGATGGGTTTACTTTCTGCGGATTTGCTTATAGGAGAGTATCCCCTTGCCGAGCGTCACCTGACAAAGATCAGTGATAATGACTGGATTTTTGAAACGGAAGTCTGTAGTTATGAAGGAGTTGGACGATTTGTGATTGGCTTATTGCATGATATTGAGATCATCGATTCTCCTGATTTTGAAGATTTCGTAAGAAAAAGAATAAAATCTTTCAAAATTTAAGGGTTGTGTCATAAGTTGTCAATATTGTTTCGTTCTTTTGTAGGAATAAGATTGGAGAGATAATATTTTATAAAAAGCTTTATTGAAAAAATATGGAATAAAAAAATAGATTATGCTATGAGTTTAGATACTGTACTTCAAATAGGTAAAGTTCTTCGTAGTTCGGAGAATAGCCTGAAATATTTTAAATATGTAGAACCTTGTCCTAAAGATAAGGATGGCAATTGGCCTATTTGTATTACTATTCCAGTAAATCCTGATTTTAGTTTCAATTGGAATGGTGTGCAGATTACACCAGAAAATGAACGAAGTAACCTTTACTACCTGAAGTTTAAAACCTCAGATAGTGATGGATTAGTGAAGTATGTGTTTGGAGATATCTATTTTGAAAAGAAATCCACTGTAAAAAAAGATGGTTCTATTGAATCAGGCGAAGGTGGGTATTATAGATTAGAAAATCCAGATCATAAAAATGCTGCTTATAGAACGAATTCATTTAATCGTGGGTTAAATGATTACCAAGACCTTATCAGTTCAAAAAAAGATAATGTATTATGTATTCAACGACTCCATGAGGAGTTGGATAATAATATCAAATATATTGAGCGCATCCTTAAGTATATCCCAGCTAATTCTTATTTTTTTGAAAATAAAAATGACTTAACTATCAAAGAATTTCTTGAAGATGAAGAGGAACTGTATTCAATCACAGTAGCAGAAAATTTGAAAAAAATATCAAATGCGAATTTAAAAAAAGCTGGAATATCTGCTGAATTATCATTAATTAATGCAACCCAAAAGAAATTGCTTTTTGATCTAACTAATTCCTCCATATTTATCCACTTTGAATTCCCTGAGAAACTACATTGGTATCAATTTACTGAGGATATGAGCTTATTAAATTCGAAAATTCTTTCTGAATTCGTAGATGATACACCAAATGGGTTAGTATTAAAGAAAGCTCTTTATAAAACACTATGTTCGGGAGATAAAAAGAATGATATCCAATTCCCATCATTCAAAGGCATCAATAAATACAAATCGAAAAGCTTCCAGAATGATAACTTACAAGACTTATTTTATGCAATTGATTATACCAGTAAAGGAAAACTTATTTCAGGGACTGATATTAAACTTATAGTCTTACCAAGAGGTGAACAACTCACAGCAAAAGACTACGATGAATTTCTTGAAAAAAGAGATGAAGCAAAAATTCTTGTAAAAAATAAAAATGAGAATCAAAATTCTACTGACCCATTATTCGATTTCTTCACAGATGATGAAAAAAGTATAACTTCCTTTGATTTGATATTTTGTAAGAAAGGAGGATTGTCTTCACCTGATTTGGACTTAATTGAGCTTTCAGGCATTGAAAAAAGTAAATTACGACAGACAAGAGAAAGAATTCAACAAATCTCTAAGGAAGTAAAACTGGAAAGGAAAAGCTTTCTGAGAACAGAGAAAGAACTAAATCCATTGATTATTGATTATTCGTTTCGCTGTATTTTGGGAAATCCTCAAGTAGATACTAAAACAGGTAAAGTTTCGTACAAGCCCAATCCCAAATTTCAATCTCATCTTCTGAAAGTAATACCACTAATTTATTCCAATAATTATTCTCACGACGAGATACTATTACCTGCTTTCATTCAAAATGTGGAGTATAGTATTCGATCAGGAGATGAAAAATATAATTTTTTGAAATTTGATCTAAAATTTCTTCTAAAAATACAAAACTCTAAAAATGATAAATTTATGGAAATCACATCATCAGAAAGTTACCAAATCGGTTTCAAACTTGGGGAATTGGCAAAGAACCTTAGCCAAGAGATTAATTCTTTTGAGAAAAACTATGTGGGTAATCTTACTCGTCGTATTGGAAATATCGCCGACTTCATTAAACTCAAAAATGAAATTGAACAAAAATTAATTATGCACGACAAAACAAAGTTTACCTATCAAACTTCGTATGAACTTGCACAAAAAGTCAAGGAATTCAAATCAAGATATGATAAAGAAGAATGTGCATTTGGATTCATGGAAAGTTACTTTAAACCTCTTCCAAAATCGGCAACAAAAACAGCAGAAAAAAAAGATAATAATTAATAACTACTTAAATATTTATAAAAATGGAAAATCAATTACAGAAATCAGAAATTTTGTTTTTGTACGAAACTTCGTACAATATTCCTAACGGTGACCCATTTACCGGAGAACAACGCTACGATGAAGAAACAAAAAAAATCTTAGTAAGTGATGTTCGTATGAAAAGATATATTCGAACATATTTTGAAGATATCAAAGAATTGCCAATATATGTAAGTGAAAAAACTGGAGCAGGGAAAACTGATTCAAAAGGAGTAATAAAATGGATCGCAGAAAATAGGAATCCTAACAATAAACAGGATATTGCTGAGCTTTTAAAAGAGCAGATCGATGTTCGCTTGTTTGGTGGTATTTCTACATTAAAGGATGAGGAAACAAAAGCCATTAAAGTAGATAACAAACCCTGTACGAATGGGCATATGCAATTTACCGGACCAGTTCAATTTGCGCTATTAAATCCCTCATTAAATGATGTAAATTTAAGAATGCACCAAAACACGACGCATTTTATGTCTCGAGATACTAATACTCAAGGCTCTATCGGAACAACAACCTTAGTACCTTATTCACTTATTCAGATTCATGGATGGGTAAATCCAAAAGTTGCTGAAAAGACAGGAATGACCAACGATGATTTAAAACTTATGTTTGAAGGTCTTTGGTATGGAACTAGTGGCGATGGAAGTTCTCATTCACGAAGTAAAGTAGGTCAAAACTCTGTCCTCTTACTTGAAATTATTTATGTGGAAAGCAATAAAAAAATATATGGAATTGACCGTTTGATCGAATTAAAACCGAAAGACGACAAAAAGGGAGAACAACTTCGTAGTATGGATGATTACAAACTTGATTTCTCCAAATTGTTTGAAGCGGCAAATTCAGAAAAGGTTCAAAAAATTAAATTCTACTCTGAGATTGAGACTATCAAGTCGGAATTATTAGGAAAACCAAAATTTGAAGAGATTAAGTTATGAACGGTTTCCAACTTATCATAGAAGGTAATTGGGGGCATTTCAAAAAACCAGAAACCAATAATAATCCTCTGTCCCACGATTTTATTACCAAAACAGCTTTTATTGGCTTAATCGGAGCTGTGTTAGGAATTGAACGAGAGGATATGAAAAGTAAATTTCCACAATTCTCGGAAGATTTACTTTATGGAGTTCAATTACTAAAACCAGTCAAAAAGGTTTCTTGGGGGTTTTCAAGCGTTAAAGCAATAAATCCAACAATAACTGCTGCTCCAAAATATTTTGAATTCTTAAAAGATCCCTGTTTTCTGGTTTCAGTAGCATTAAAGGATGAACGATCTGTTTCTTTTTTCGAGAACTTTAAAACATCTATAAAGAAGGAACAAGCTGTTTACCCTCCTGTTTTGGGGTGGCATAATTGTCCGGCAAACCTTCAATGGAAATCGGATGGTGAGTTCTCGGAAAGCAGAAATGGAATATTTGAAACAAAAGGATTCGTACTTGCTGGGGAACATCAACTGAAGAACATTTCGGGCGAATTTCGCATTGGTTTTGATAAATTACCTACTTTCCAAACTGATGATTTTTGGAATCTGCCAGATAAATACAAAAATATCATTTACCCTGACTGTCCTTATTCAATATCGGTTGAGGGAGACTACTATGAATATCAATCATTAAAAGATATTGAAAAATGGTGCCTGATATAAATACGCTTCGCTCTCATCCTGATAAACTTTTGTTAAATCATATTCAGGGTGTTCGAGATAACACAAAAAAACTAACCAACTCCAAAATTGCGGAGTTGGTAGCTATTTTCCACGATTTAGGAAAAATTAATCCTAATTTTCAAGATAAGTTAGATTTTGTCAAAGCAATGAATGGATATGCAAATCATTCCTATTTATCAGCTTATGCTTTTTTTTGCGCTTTTGGTTGCTCTAAACTAAATATGGAAGCGTTAAAGAAATTTTTAGAAGTTGATACTTTCGGCCAAAATGACTTAATTGCATTGACTGTATTGATAGCCAAACATCATGGGAATCTGCCTGATTTTTCGCCAGAATGCAAAGAAGATGAAGCTTATGCCAGTATATTATCAAAAGATGAAAACTTTGCATTATACAAGTTTCTTGAACAAGAGAAGAAATTACCAGTTTATGAATTTGTCAATCATTTTATAAACATAGATGATTTCAAACAATTCCTTACAGAACCAAGAGTACAACAAGGCTATTCAGAGAAATTTATCTTCAGAGCAGAGAATAATAAATCAGCATTGGATTTTTTTTTAGATAATCAATTTGCTTTTGCAAGTGTGATACAAGCAGATAAAGCAGATGCTGGGAAAATCGGGAATCTAATTGATGAGCAACTGGATGCTGTTCAAACATTTTCAAAAAGTTTAAGTATTCAGCTTGATTCTTATTTGGGAAAGCTAAATCAAAATTCGGAACTCAACAAATTAAGAACAACGATCCGAAACCATGCGGTGCAGAGTATCCAAAAAGGATTAAAAGAGAATGAACGTATTTACGAACTTACTGCACCAACAGGTTCAGGAAAAACATTAATGTTGCTTTCGTTGGCTTCTGAAATTATTAAAGAAAAAGGAGCTAAAAGAGTTATTTACGGATTGCCGTTTTTATCCATAACGGAACAAGTTGAAGCAGAAGCTTTGACTATATTCAAAGGCAATGAAGCTTTTATTCAGCGGATAGATTCAAAATCTGAAAATAAACAATTTGAGAAAATTCAAGAGGAATTGAATAATGCTCCTACTAAAGAAAAAATCTTGGAAGCTAATATCTTGGAATTTCAGGAAAATACTTTTGCCTATCCTTTCGTAATCACCACATTTGTGCGTTTTTTTGAAACCTTGTTGAGCAATAGGAATGCAGAATTATTGAAATTACCAAATTTCTCCAAATGCATTTTTCTTTTAGATGAAATACAGGCATTACCTCCTCGTTTGTACGGTTTTTTTGTTGCCTATCTTAGGCGATTTTGCGAGAAATTCGATAGCTATGCAATTATTTCAACGGCAACCCAACCAAATTTTAGATTACCTGAAAAAAAAGAAGCAAAAAACTTTTTTGCTAATTATCAAATACCAAAGCCTTTACTACCTCTAAATTATTTCGAAAACAAGTTATTCAATCGTTATGTAATTGAATTTGATAAAGAACCAATTGAGCTGGACACTCTAAAAGAACAAATAATTTCAGAAAAACAATCATTACTAGTCATCCTTAATACAATTGATGATACTAAAGAATTATTCAAAAGATTAAAAGATGAATTTAAACCGGAAGAATTATTACTATTGAATACACACTTAACACCTCGGCACCGAAAACTTAAAATTTATTTAGCTAAAAGAAGACTACGCCAAAATAAACGAATTGTTATTATTTCCACACAACTTATTGAAGCTGGCGTAGATATTGACTTCCCTATTCTATATAGAGATTTTGCAACTGTTGCTAGTATTGTTCAGTCTGCTGGGCGATGTAATCGTAACGGTAAGCTTGATTTGTTGGGCAAAGTAAAACTTTTCAGATTGAGAAATAGAGGTAAAATTCGTTCTGATATCATTTATCAAGGAAAAGATAGTGAAATTATTCGGTTTACAAAAGAATCTTTCATAGCTAACTATTATCAAGAAAAAGAGCTGCTCGCTGTTCAGCAGGCTTTTTTTAGTAGGATTCAGTCTGATTTAAACTTTGCAACGCATTCACAAAATAGCCCTCAACTTGAGTTTGATTTTTTGAAAGATATCCAAGAATGTCAATTCGATAAAATTGGAAAATTTCAATTAATAGATAAACAACTCTTCGGAGAGGAATTTCAATATTTTGTTCCCAAAAATCAAAGCGATAATAAGTTTGAAGAACTATTGAAACTGCAAGATGAACTAATAGAGATGCTAAGGGGAACTTATGATAAATCACTTGTTCGATCAAAAAAGAAAATGATTGAATTTAAATTGAAAAAAATGTCTGGTAATATTGTTCAGGTACGTTTGAATAAAAATCAGATAAAACCACTACAAGGAAGTGAACGTCACTATTTTGATCTTTATAAAATTGATTTGGGCTGTTATACTTTTAGTGAAGGAATAGACTTAACGGGAGCTGAATCGCTTATTTAATATCATATGCAAACCACAGGCACTCATTTCAATTATTATCAAGTTTGTAAACGAAAGCTTTGGCTGTTTGCGAACGGGATAAATATGGAGCATACTTCCGATCTCGTTTATGAAGGAAACCTGATCCATGAAGAATCTTATCCGCAACGTTCTTCCAAATATGAAGAGGTTGAGATGGATGGAATTAAAGTGGATTTTTATGATGCGCGAAATAAGGTGATTCATGAAATAAAGAAGTCGGACAAGGTGGAGAAAGCACACGAATGGCAGCTAAAATATTATCTGTATGTTTTTGAAAGAAATGGTATTGCCGGAGTAACAGGTATACTGGAGTATCCGGTTTTGAGGAAGACGGAAACAATATTGCTGTCTGATATTGATCGGGAAACAATTCTTACTATGGAAAAAGAAATACAAGCCATTATTGAAAGTGAGGTATGTCCTCCTTTGGAGAAAAAGCGTATCTGTAAAAGCTGTAGTTACTACGATTTTTGTTTTAGCAGGGAGGAAGAAGAATGAAAAAGACGTACTATTTATTTAATCCGGGCTCATTAGAAAGGCGGGATAATACCTTGAAATTCACTCCGATATCCGACCCGGAAGCAGAATCTCCAATTCATGGCACTCCGCGTTATCTACCGGTGGAAGATATTAATGAGTTCTATGTTTTTGGCTCATTAACAGCCAATAGTGCATTATTTAATTTTCTTGGACAGAAAGATATTGCAGTACATTTCTTTGATTATTACGAAAATTATACCGGCTCGTTTATGCCTCGTGATTCTCTATTGTCGGGAAGAATGTTGTTGGCTCAGACTTCTGCTTATCAAGATAAGAAAAGACGAATTGTTATTGCTCAAAAATTCATTGAGGGAGCAGCCTTTAATATGTTGAAAAATCTTCAATATTATAATAGAAGAGGCAAGGATATGGAAGATATCATGGATTTGATAAAAGCCTATTCAGAGAAAATCACCGAATCAAATACAGTGGAAGAGTTGATGGGCATAGAAGGGATGATTCGTCAGACTTATTACGATGCTTTCAATTTGATTCTGAATGATTTTGAAATGGGCAATCGTTCAAAGCAACCTCCCCGTAATGAAGTGAATGCACTGATTTCGTTTGGTAATATGATTTGCTATACGCTTTGTTTGCGCGCCATTCATCAAACACAGTTGAATCCTACAATCAGTTTTCTTCACACTCCGGGTGAAAGAAGATATTCGCTGGCACTTGATGTAGCGGAGATCTTTAAACCAATAATCGTGGATCGTGTGATATTCAAAGTGTTGAATAAAAAAGAAATTCAGGAGAAACACTTTGATAAGAAACTGAATAAATGTTTGCTGAATTCGTCGGGAAAAAAGATTTTTGTGAAAGCTCTGGAAGATCGCCTTCAGGAAACCATCCAGCACCGTAGTTTGAAACGTAATGTCAGTTACCGACATTTAATAAAACTGGAATGCTATAAACTGGCTAAACATTTACTCAAGATAGAAGAATATAAACCTTTTAAAATGTATTGGTAGTCATGTATGTAATTCTTGTATATGATTTTGGAGAGAAGCGGGTAGCAAAAATGTTGAAACTTTGCCGTAAATATTTGAATTGGATTCAGAACTCCGTCTTTGAAGGTGAAATATCTGAAGTCCGGTTACACGAATTGCTTCTCTTCGCTAAAAAATTTATGAAAGAAGAAGAAGACAGCATTATCATTTTCAAGGGAAGAGATGTTACGTGGACAGAAAAACAAATCGTTGGAAAAGAGCGTAGTAACATAGATATTTTTTTATAGTCAGTTGTCACTGCATCTCAAAAGGTTCGCTTTGAACTTAAAAAAGACGAACCTTCGTTCTTTGACTTATTGAAAATCACCTATTTATAATATATGTCGATCATCAGGGATTTTTATATAACTGGTGATCGACATTTTTTCGAAAGAAAATCATTATCTTTGCAAAAGTTATTCGATTGATTTACAAGATAAAAGCTTGTGTCGGTCGAGGACCTTTAATTGTACCTTATGGAATTGAAATTTGATCTCCAAAGGCATAACGCCCGGCTCTGCTCCCTTTAATTGTACCTTATGGAATTGAAATTAGCTCCACGTGTCTATATCAAAAACCTTGTCTCTTAACCTTTAATTGTACCTTATGGAATTGAAATGTCTTGGTATACGAAGAAGACATCTTTGAAACTCACCTTTAATTGTACCTTATGGAATTGAAATGTCAAACGTTCAGCACGACCATAATCAGTCTGATAACCTTTAATTGTACCTTATGGAATTGAAATGGTAATGCTTCTATTCCTTATGATAAACGGATGTCCTTTAATTGTACCTTATGGAATTGAAATTTAGGTTCTGATGTTGATACTAGTAATATGACTGATCCTTTAATTGTACCTTATGGAATTGAAATGACACAGCGTCAGCCTTAGCAGCAGACTCAGAAGCCTTTAATTGTACCTTATGGAATTGAAATCAGGAAACATACATAAAACCGCCATTTCGTTTGTCCCTTTAATTGTACCTTATGGAATTGAAATTAGAATAGGGCGTATAGATAATAAATCGAATTGAACCTTTAATTGTACCTTATGGAATTGAAATCGTAATGCTTTTGATTTAAGTTATCATACTTATTTCCTTTAATTGTACCTTATGGAATTGAAATCAAGTATTGCAAGCACCCACGGTTGAAGAAAAGACCTTTAATTGTACCTTATGGAATTGAAATGCAACGGATGCTAAGGTAGAAGTGGATGCTGCGTTGCCTTTAATTGTACCTTATGGAATTGAAATAAACTAAAATGACTTTGAACGTTGAAATTGATGACGCCTTTAATTGTACCTTATGGAATTGAAATGTGGAATATTATATGATGTATCTATCCAATAGACACCTTTAATTGTACCTTATGGAATTGAAATCTCAATATGCTAATATATACCACATAGGGGAGCTACCCTTTAATTGTACCTTATGGAATTGAAATATCGTCCAGTTTAGATGGTAACTTCTTCCCGATTATCCCTTTAATTGTACCTTATGGAATTGAAATAAAATTCTTTTTGTGATCCCTTTGAATTGTTGTTTATCCTTTAATTGTACCTTATGGAATTGAAATTCAAATCAGTTGTTGCTTTCATAACTTTGTTTTTTCCTTTAATTGTACCTTATGGAATTGAAATTCCTTAATAAACGACTCCTTATCTTCATCGTACATTCCTTTAATTGTACCTTATGGAATTGAAATGAATTAAAATAAAAAGTATGGAACAAAATTTTAAAAACCTTTAATTGTACCTTATGGAATTGAAATGTTGCATTGTCTAATTCCAGAGCCCCAGTGATCCGACCTTTAATTGTACCTTATGGAATTGAAATACATAAGGGCAATACTGTCTAAAGACTTTTGTTTGCCTTTAATTGTACCTTATGGAATTGAAATTAAAATCATTAAAGGAAATCCGGGCTACGCTAAACAACCTTTAATTGTACCTTATGGAATTGAAATTTTTT
>JAATGU010000103.1 GCA_015654535.1 Bacteroidales bacterium | reverse complement strand
TATTAAAGCTTCTGAATCTTTACATCAGGATTCCGCCTTTGCCATAAGAAATATTACTAATAAAATGTTCCTGATCAATTTCATTTGTACTAATCTTCCTCTTAAGAAAGATGAAAAGATGGAATTGTTGCAGTATGATTCCTTGCAAGAAAGAGCGTACCATCTTTTAGAAATATTGAATAGAGAAGTTCAGCTTGCGGACATTAAAACGTCTATTCAAATGCGTGCCCGAGAAGATATTGATCAACAGCAAAGAGAGTATTTTTTACAGCAGCAGATTAAGACCATGCAAGATGAACTAGGTGGAGGTCAAGATCAGGAAGTAGAGGAAATGCGCCAAAAAGCTAAAAAAATGCAATGGAGTAAAGATGTAAATGATCTTTTTAGTAAAGAACTTGCTAAATTGGAACGTACTCATCCTCAATCTCCCGATTATAGTGTTCAGTTAAACTATTTGCAAACAATGCTTAGTTTGCCTTGGAATATATATACTACAGATAATTTCAATTTAAAGAATGCCGAAAAAACACTAAATAAGGATCATTATGGACTTGAAAAAGTAAAAGAACGTATTCTTGAACATTTGGCTGTGTTAAAGTTAAAGGGTGATTTAAAATCTCCTATTATCTGTCTTTATGGTCCTCAGGGAGTAGGTAAAACTTCTTTGGGTAAATCAATTGCTGCAGCTTTGAAACGAAAATATATCCGTATGTCACTGGGAGGCATTCACGATGAAGCCGAAATTCGTGGCCATAGGAAAACTTATATTGGTGCTATGCCCGGACGAATCATTAAAAGCCTTATCAAAGCTGGATCATCTAATCCTGTGTTTATATTAGATGAAATAGACAAGGTGGGTTCAGATCGTCAAGGAGATCCCTCTTCTGCCTTGCTTGAAGTATTAGATCCTGAGCAAAATGGTGCTTTCCATGATAATTTTTTAGATGTTGATTATGATTTATCTAAAGTAATGTTCATCGCTACCGCCAATAATTTAAATAACATTCCTCAGCCATTGCTGGATCGTATGGAACTCATTGAAGTAAGTGGATATATCACTGAAGAAAAGATTGAGATTGCTCGTAAACACCTTGTTCCTAAAGAAATGGAGGCTACAGGTATTCCTAAAAACGATATTAAGCTTCCAAAGGAAACATTAGAGGGCATTATTGAATCTTATACCCGAGAAAGTGGCGTTCGAGAGCTGGAAAAAAAGATTGGAAAGATCATGAGAAAGTCGGCTCGTCAATATGCTACAGATGGCTTTTTTCTTAAAAGAGAAATTAAGTTAGCAGATTTATATGATTTACTGGGTGCTCCCGAATATTCTAAGGATAAATATCAAGGGAATGAATATGCTGGTGTAGTTACAGGGCTCGCTTGGACTGCAGTAGGTGGAGAAATATTATTTGTGGAAACCAGCTTAAGCAAGGGTAAAGGTGGCAAACTAACATTAACTGGAAATTTAGGAGATGTTATGAAAGAGTCTGCCATGCTTGCATTGGAATATATAAAAGCCCATGTTTCAGTACTGAATCTTGATGAAGATATATTCGATAATTGGAATATCCATATTCACGTGCCCGAAGGAGCGATTCCAAAGGATGGACCTTCTGCAGGGATTACGATGGCGACTTCTCTTGCTTCTGCCTTGACTCAAACCAAGGTAAAGAGCAACTTGGCTATGACAGGTGAGATAACCCTACGGGGAAAAGTATTACCTGTTGGTGGCATCAAAGAAAAAATCTTAGCTGCAAAGCGTGCTGGAATTAAAGAAATAATTTTGAGTGAAGATAATAAAAAAAATATAGATGAAATACAAACCATTTATCTTAAAGGTCTTACTTTTCATTATGTAAATGATATAAAAGAGGTGTTTAAGTTGGCACTCACGAATGAAAAAGTTGCCGATGCAATAGACTTCTCTTCGAAACTAAAGAACTAAATGACATTTGACCTGCAATATACGGATTCTAAAACGAATGCGCGCGCCGGATTAATCACTACTGATCACGGACAAATAGAAACTCCCATTTTTATGCCTGTTGGAACAGCAGGTACTGTGAAAGCAGTACATCAGACTGAACTAAAACAAGACATTAAAGCTCAAATAATTTTGGGAAATACCTATCATCTGTATCTGCGTCCTGGACTGGATGTTTTAGAAAAAGCCGGAGGGTTACATAAATTCAATGGTTTTGATCGTCCTATGTTGACTGATAGTGGTGGATTTCAGGTTTTCTCCTTATCAGGCATTCGAAAATTAAAGGAAGAGGGAGCTGAGTTCCGTTCGCACATTGATGGTAGTAAGCATGTATTTACTCCTGAAAAAGTCATTGATATAGAACGGATAATTGGTGCAGATATTATCATGGCATTTGATGAATGCCCTCCTGGAGATTCTGATTATGACTATGCAAAGAAATCGTTGGGTTTAACTCATCGTTGGTTAGATCGTTGCATCAGCCGCTTTAATGAAACGAAGCCAAAATATGGCTATCAGCAGTCACTATTTCCTATTGTTCAGGGATGTGTTTATCCTGATTTGCGTAAGCAGTCCGCAGAATTTATTGCTTCCAAAGGTTGTGATGGCAATGCTATTGGTGGGCTTGCTGTCGGTGAACCTGTGGAGAAAATGTATGAGATGATTGAATTAGTGAATGAAATTTTACCAAAAGATAAACCTCGTTATCTTATGGGTGTAGGTACACCAGTTAATATTCTGGAAGGGATAGAACGTGGTGTGGATATGTTTGATTGCGTTATGCCTACTCGTAACGGAAGAAACGGTATGCTGTTCACTAAAGATGGAATTATGAATATGCGTAATAAAAAATGGGAAATGGACTTCTCTCCTATTCAATTTGACGGTGTATCATATGTAGATACGTTATATTCAAAAGCATATTTACGCCACCTATTTCACTCTAAAGAATTATTGGCTATGCAGATTGCTTCTGTGCATAATTTAGCATTTTATTTATGGCTGGTGGGTGAAGCCCGCAAACATATTATTGAAGGCGACTTTTCAACTTGGAAAACAGCAATGATTAAAAAAGTTTCTACAAGACTATAATAAATAATAGGATGAAGAATAAAATTCTTAAACGGTTAGACTGGTATATCATCAGAAAATTTTTGGGGACTTATATCTTTGCAATAGGTCTTATTATTTCTATAGCCGTGGTTTTTGATATCAATGAAAAGATGGATAAATTCATGGAAAATGAGGCACCTTTAAAAGCTATTGTTTTTGATTATTACATGAATTTTATTCCTTATTTCACTAATTTATTTAGCCCGTTATTTGTCTTTATTGCCGTCATCTTCTTTACTTCAAAACTTGCTGAGAATTCAGAGATTATAGCCATGTTTGCCAGCGGAATAAGCTTTCGGCGGCTAATGCGTCCATATATGATTTCGGCGGCTATTATATCGATCTGTACTTATGGATTAGGATCCTATATAATTCCTAGAGGAAATATCACAAGATTAAATTTTGAAGATAGATATATCAAGAAAAAGAAACAGGATTTTGTTCGTAATGTCCAGTTAGAAGTAGATACAGGTGTTATCGCCTATATCGAAAGGTACGAAGATTATAATAAAACAGGTTATCACTTTTCTTTGGATAAATTCAAAGATAAGAAGTTGATATCCCATCTTACGGCAAATAGCATCAGTTATGATTCTACTTCAATGTATAAGTGGACCATCCATGATTATATGATTAGAGAACTAAATGGTTTGAAGGAAAAATTATATAGAGGAGAAAAGAAGGATACCATAATTGTAATGGAACCATCTGATTTCCTAATTATGAAAAATCAGCAAGAAACGCTTACCAGCCCTCGTTTGCGCCAATATATTAGTAAACAAAAACAGCGTGGTTTTGCCAATATTAAAGTTTTTGAAATTGAATATGAGCGGCGAATAGCGATGTCGTTTGCCTCTTTTATTCTTACAACTATTGGTTTTTCTCTTTCTTCTCGAAAGGTTAAAGGAGGAATGGGATTACATTTAGGCTTAGGTTTAGGCCTTAGCTTTTCATATATTATGTTCCAAACTGTATCTTCCACTTTTGCTATCAATGGTAACGTACCACCGATAATAGCTGTTTGGATTCCAAATCTTGTATATGTAGTTATAGCAATTATCCTTTATCGTAATGCTCCTAAATGAAAGCATCGATAGAATATAGAAAATAATAATTCCGCAATACTTGCATTAAACAAGAGTTGCGGAATTTCCTTTTTGCTGTATTTCTTTCCTCTAAAACGCTAAGCTCTCTTTTTAATATAAGAAGGGAGTTCAGATACAGAGATGTTTTTGGCAATAATTACACCATTTTCATCTAATAAATAGCTTTTCAAACCTTTGTTTAAGTTATATATCTTAAACAGTCCAGAGGTTTCCCCTGTTGTTTCTGCAAAACAAGTGGGAGTTACTATTCGGTCTTTTCTTACAGTTTCCTTAAATACCGACTGATATTCATCAAACGATACGGAAACAAATTTTACTTTATTGAAAGTTTCTCTGATCGCATTGTTTAAACTAACATTTCGCATTCGGGATTGTGCATCATAACTTGCCCAGAAGTTAACTAATACGTAATACCCTTTCAGATCTTTCAAATCAAGCTGTTGATTATTGAGCATAGTTCTAATTATAAAATTAGGGGCCACGTCTCCGACATTCAAACCAATAGTGGATTTAGTCTTTTCAACAAAAGAAGTCAAGGAAATTATTAATAATACAACAAAAAGCCGCTTTACATACTTCATGTAATTAGGTTTTAGTTAATACTATCCGGGACTGCCCTTAAACAGTCATTTCTACCCGGAACATTTGTTTGTTTTTGGTACAGAATAAATGAAAATTAACTGATAACCAAAGCTTTAATCTTAGAAATTCATCACAAAGATAAGTACAAATTATTTATATTTCCAAATAAAGAGTCAATTTTCGTGTTTTTTTAGTACTTCTTTACCTGTTTTTTCGAATAAAATATATAAAAATGATTACTTTTGCAGGCAAAACAACAAGCAAATTATGAAAGATTCAGCGACAGAATTAATTCTTATCCGCATTACAGGTGAAGATCGTCCGGGCCTGACTGCTTCTGTTACAGAGATTTTATCTAAATACGACGTTACTATCTTAGACATCGGACAAGCCGATATTCACAACACATTATCTTTAGGGATATTGTTTAAAACGATGGAACGGTTCGCCGGTAGTATAATGAAAGAGCTTTTATTCAAAGCTTCTTCTTTGGGAATAACAATTCGTTTTTTCCCTATTTCGGTAGATGAATATGAGGTTTGGGTGAGCATGCAGGGAAAGAATAGATATATACTGACGCTCCTTGGGCGGAAACTTTCAGCGACTCAGATTTCCGCCGTTACTAGAATTGTTGCAGACCAAGGGATGAATATTGACGCAATAAAAAGGCTGACAGGTCGTATCCCGTTGAATGAGCAAAAGGCTAATATCCGCTCGTGTATCGAGTTGTCTGTTCGTGGTAATCCAAAGGACCGGACTGAAATGCAGGCACAGTTATTAAAATTGTCCAGCGAATTAGAGATGGACTTCTCCTTTCAGTTAGATAATATGTATCGCCGGATGCGTCGTTTGATTTGTTTCGATATGGATTCCACTTTAATTAAAACTGAAGTTATTGACGAATTAGCAGTCAGAGCCGGTGTTGGTGATCAAGTGAAAGCAATTACAGAGAGTGCCATGCGAGGTGAAATTGACTTTACAGAGAGCTTTCGCAAAAGAGTGGCTCTATTAAAAGGGTTGGATGAATCTGTATTGAAAGATATTGCGGAGAATTTACCTATTACAGAAGGTGTAGACCGCCTAATGGTAGTGCTTAAGCGTTATGGCTATAAGATAGCTATCCTTTCGGGTGGCTTTACTTATTTTGGCAATTATCTGAAACAAAGATATGGAATCGATTATGTCTATGCAAATGAACTTGAAATTGTGAATGGAAAGCTTACCGGTCACTATTTAGGTGATGTGGTTGATGGAAAGCGAAAAGCTGAATTGCTGCGCCTGATTGCTCAAGTTGAAAATGTAGATATTGCTCAGACCATTGCTGTGGGAGATGGAGCAAATGATCTACCTATGCTTGGCGTAGCCGGACTTGGTATTGCATTTCATGCTAAACCTAAGGTGAAGCAAAATGCCAAACAATCTATTAATACGATTGGTTTGGATGGAGTGCTCTATTTTTTAGGTTTTAAGGATTCATATTTAGATGAACAAGGCAGACTGTAATCCTGTTACACATTAATATTTATAGAGTTATATGATTATTCATGTGTTATTTTTTTTATCTTTGTGCATAAATAACTTGATGAATGAAATTTTCCGAACTTAATTTAGATGACAGTGTGCTTCAGGCACTAGATGCCATGAACTTTGATGAATGCACACCAGTGCAAGAGCATGCAATTCCCATAATACTTGAAGGCAAAGATTTGATAGCTGTTGCACAGACAGGTACAGGTAAAACTGCGGCTTATTTGCTTCCTATTATTAATCAGCTTTCACAAAAAAAACTTCCTGAAGATGCAATTAATTGTATTGTGATGTCTCCAACCCGGGAACTGGCTCAACAGATTGACCAGCAAATGGAAGGATTTTCTTATTTTATGCCAGTATCCAGTGTTGCCGTCTATGGTGGAAATGATGGATCACTATTTGAGCAGCAGAGAAGAGGGCTGACCTTGGGTGCCGATGTTGTGGTAGCCACACCGGGCCGCCTTCTGAGCCATCTTAGCTTGGGTTATGTGGATTTATCACGTGTCTCTTATTTTGTACTCGACGAGGCGGATCGTATGCTTGATATGGGCTTTTATGATGATATAATGCAGGTAGTTAAACAATTACCTAAAGAACGCCAAACTATTATGTTCTCTGCTACGATGCCGGCGAATATTCAGAAATTGGCGAACAATATTATGAATAATCCGGTGGAAGTAAAACTTGCCGTTTCAAAACCCGCGGAGAAGATTGTACAAGCTGCATACGTATGTTATGAAAATCAAAAATTAGGTATTATACAAAGCCTTTTTTCAGATCAAGTACCCGAAAAAGTGCTCATCTTTGCTTCTTCCAAACTAAAAGTAAAAGAAGTCACTAAATCTTTGAAGAGGATGAAGTTGAATGTCGGTGAAATGCATTCTGACTTGGATCAAACTCATCGTGAACTTATTATGCATGAATTTAAAAACGGGCGAATCAATATTTTGGTAGCTACGGATATTGTTTCCCGGGGAATTGATATTGATGATATTCGGTTGGTTATTAATTATGATGTGCCTCACGATAGTGAAGATTATGTTCATCGGATAGGTCGTACGGCTCGTGCCAATAATGATGGAGTGGCTATTACATTTATAAATGATAAAGAACAATCAGCCTTTAAAACAATTGAGACCTTTTTAGATAAAACAGTTTATAAAATTCCAGTTCCGGCTGAATTGGGAGAAGCTCCGGAATATTCTCCACGTTCTAATAAAGGAGGTAGCCGTAAAGGAAGTTTCAAAGGAAAGAAAAATTATTCAGGAAGATCATCTAAAGGCAGAGATTAATATGCATAAAGTTCTTCAATTTGTGTCTCTGGTAAAATAGACAATGTTGGTAAGTCTACCGAGCTTACTAAATAAACATAAATAAGGTCACCAATGCTAACATTGGAGGAATACTTGCTCAGAAAAGAAGGGAGCCTTACTCCCACTGCTTCTCTGAGTTTTTTTATTATTGTATTAATATCCATCTTTTGAGAAGATAAGAAAAGCACTCCGGACAACCAACTAACTGATTCCAGTTCTTCCTCTAATGGGAAAATACGAACTAAAAGTTGATTTTCTACCTCAATCACCTGCTTTGTATAGATAATATCCGGAGAAAGGATCAAGAGATGAGATGCAAAACGCTTCATCACCTAATTCTTTCAGTCGGCGGTTGCATAACGGGTTGATTAGGTTTGCGCATATCGTTGCTTCCACTTTTTGTTCGACGGCGAGGTCCCGTATTTAAGTTATTCCTCATCAGATTATCATTTATAGTAGCCGGTTTTATTACCTGCTTCTTCATTGAATCTTTTTTCAGAGAATCACTTTTGTTAATATTCACAGCGATAGGCTTTTTGGAAGTATTCATTGCCTTCTTTGAATGATATCTAGTCAAAGAAATTCTATCAATAATTAAAGCATCCTGAAGATAGTGACTCAATTGGTTATAATATACAAACCCTTTAATTTCTTTTATTTTATAGGTAGAAGAATCATTTTGCAAACGAATATTATATATTCCAGACCGATCAATGTTTCTGGTTTCAGTAAGAACAGAATCATTTGTATATTTAATTGTCATTGACATCACCGCATCTTGTTGCTGCTGCTTAGCTGAGACAAAAGTATATCGCACGCTCCATATCAAAGCATCCCGCTCCTTATAGTTACTGTCTGGATAAATAGTAAAATAGACTTTATTAGTGGCAGCGGACTGTGTTAGTTTATATATAAGTTGTTTATGCCATACATTTATAGAATCTCCGTTTTTTGATTCTTGTTGATCATTTCCAGTTGCAGAGATCAGATGATTGATATCATTTTTCTGAGCCAATAATCTCTTATTAACTTCTGTATATATTTTTGCAAAATCTTCTGTATACCGGGAATACCATTTTAGAGAAGAATTAAATTCCGCCTCTGTAATGCCGTGTTTTTTAAACACATAATCCATATAAAGAGCCTGCTTATAGCGTTCATTAGAGGGCAGATCTTCTGTCATCGCTCTAGCCATATGATAATCGACCAATACATCCTCCATGTCACTTTTAGAAAGCACATCATTAGGCATTTTCTTTTTACAGGCGGTAAATCCGAAGCAAAAAGCAATGACAAAAACCACAAAAATTTTACTTCGTTTTTTGTTCATCGTTATTCATTCCTTCTGTCTTAGCACGATGACCTTCATTCAAATATTTACCATAAAAAAGAAGAAGGGCAATGATGCCGCAACTGATAGAAGCGTCAGCAAAATTAAAGATAGGACTGAAAAATATAAAATGTTCACCTCCACAAAACGGCATCCATGTAGGCCATGTGGTATCAATTATCGGGAAATAAAACATATCTACGACTTTTCCATATAGCCAAGTAGAGTATCCGCCTTCACTAGGCATAAACGTTGCTAATGAAGAATTTACATAATTTGCCGGAGGACTCTCACTAAAAATCACACCATAGAACACACTGTCAATAATATTGCCCAATGCACCAGCAAAAATAAGAGAAAGACAGACTATATAGCCTGTTTTCATATTTTGTTTGATAACCTTAGCAATATAATAGCCAATCAGTCCTACAGCAATAATCCGAAAAGACGTAAGAAACAGCTTTCCGAATATTTCCATACCAAAAGCCATTCCATTATTCTCTGTAAAAAATATATAAAACCAATTTCCACAAACTCTAATGTTCTCATGTAAATACATATTTGTCTTTACAAGAACCTTTATAAACTGGTCGACAAATAGTACGGAGAATATAATCAGAACAGAAATCTGCCCTTTCGTAAGTATTCTTTTCATTTATTTTTTTCCGTCGTTTTTAGCTTCAATGCTTAATGTTGCGTGAGGTACAGCCCGGAGGCGTTCTGCAGGAATTAATTTCCCTGTTTCACGACAAATGCCGTACGTTTTGTTTTCAATCCGCACCAAAGCCGCTTGCAAACCTTGAATAAATTTTTGTTGTCTTTCTGCCAAGCGTCCTACTTCTTCTTTGGATAAAGTGTTTGCACCTTCTTCTAAAACCTTATAGGTCGGTGAAGTATCCGCAATATCATTGCCATCCTGATTCATTATACTCGATCTTAATTGACCATAATCAGAGAGTGCTGTCTCTAATTTTTCATTAATGATAGCACGGAATTCTTCTAATTCAGCATCTGAATATCTTGTTTTTTCAGCCATTTTTTTCTTTTTTAAAGTTATATTTATTCTTTTATTATATTCACAAATAAAGAAAAATCGTCAAAATTCAATTCAATTCCGTCTTTTATGTTATCAGATAGTTCTAACGAATTAGCCAATACTTGGTTGCAAATATACGTATTATATTCATTTACCGCATCATCGGTTTGCTCATTTTTAGAAAGCTTTATTTTTATTTTATCAGTGATTTCAAATCCATTTGATTTACGAATATTCTGTATGCGGTTAACCAATTCACGGGCAACGCCCTCTTTGCGAAGTTCCTCTGTAACAGTTACTTCTAGTGCAATGGTCAATTTCCCCTCATTGGCAACCAACCATCCTGGAATATCTTCACTAAATATTTCCACATCGGCGGTTTCTATAATTGCTTCGTGGCCATCAATTATCAGAGTGTAATTCCCGTTTTTTTCCAGTTCGGCAATAGCTTCCTGAGACATTTCAGCAACCTGGGCAGCCACTGCTTTCATTTGTTTTCCAAACTTAGGGCCTAATTTCTTAAAATCACACTTCACCTTCTTTACCAGTACACCGGCGGCACCCTCTACAAAGTTGATCTCTTTTATGTTTACCTCATGCATAATAAGCTCTTTAACCGCTTCCACATGCCTTTTTTGTTCCTGATCCACTACCGGAATCATAATACATTGAAGGGGTTGGCGAACTTTAATGCCCACCTTACGGCGCAAAGCCAATACCATTGAGGTAACATTCTGAGCCATCTGCATGCGTGTTTCCAATTCCTTGTCTATCAGCTTTGCATCATAGTCGGGGAACTTGGTTAAGTGAATGGAAACCACACTGTCACGTTCGGTTACAGCGATTAAATCCGTATATAATTTATCCGCGTAAAATGGTGCAATAGGCGCCATTAATTTAGCGACAGTCTCGAGGCAAGTGTATAGTGTCTGATAGGCGCTGAGTTTATCCTGAGAATACTCTCCACCCCAGAAACGCTTACGGTTGAGACGAACATACCAGTTGGACAGATTATCATTCACAAAATCAGTAATCAGTCGTCCCGCCTTTGTAGGTTCATACTCATTGTAGCAAGCATCCACTTCTTTAATCAAAGAATGAAGTTCGGATAAAATCCAACGGTCAATCTCCGGACGATCATTGATCGCCACATCCGCTTCCTTGTAAGCAAATCCATCCACATTGGCATAGAGAGCAAAGAATGAATACGTATTATATAAGGTGCCGAAAAACTTACGACGCACCTCTTCAATCCCTTCCACATCAAACTTCAGATTGTCCCATGGAGAAGAATTTGTGATCATGTACCAACGTAAAGGATCCGAACCATATTTCTCAATGGTAGAGAATGGATCCACGGCGTTTCCCAGCCGCTTGGACATCTTATTCCCATTTTTATCCAGTACCAAACCATTGGATATAACCGCTTTATACGATACACTATCAAATACCATTGTAGATATCGCATGTAATGTAAAGAACCATCCACGGGTTTGATCCACTCCTTCCGCGATAAAGTCGGCCGGATAAACCTTGTGACTATCCAGTAATTCTTTATTCTCAAAAGGATAATGAATCTGGGCATAAGGCATAGCGCCAGAGTCAAACCACACATCGATCAAGTCACTTTCACGCTTCATCGGTTTGCCGTTGTCCGACACTAAAATGATATCATCCACATAGGGACGATGTAAGTCTATTTTATCGTAATTCTCCTTACTGTATTCACCCGAAACGAATCCCTTATAAGGATTCTCTTTCATAAATCCGGCTTTGACGGACTTCTCTATTTCGTTGTATAACTGTTCCACGGATTCAATGCAAATCTCTCGCGTGTTGTCTTCCGTACGCCAGATAGGCAGCGGGGTTCCCCAAAAACGGGAACGGCTTAAGTTCCAGTCATTCAAGTTTTCCAGCCATTTGCCAAAGCGTCCTGTTCCCGTAGATTCCGGTTTCCAGTTGATCGTTTTGTTTAGCGCTATCATCCGTTCTTTGCAAGCGGTGGATTTGATAAACCAACTATCCAAGGGATAATAAAGAACCGGTTTATCCGTACGCCAACAATGAGGATAGCTATGTACATGCTTTTCAATTTTGAAAGCAAGGTTGGCACTCTTCATCATCATGCAGATGCTCACATCCAGTGTTTCATCCTTCTCGGTCAACTTCGGATCATAATCGTTCTTCACAAAGCGACCCGCGTATTCACTATAAAGTTTAACGTTAACTTTCTCTTTTACAAACTCTTCGTCCAGTTCATTTAAAGGATAAAATTTACCAGTTAAGTCCACCATCGGACGAAGTTCCCCTTTCTTATTTACCAATTGCAACGGAGGCACTCCCGCGGCTTTGGCCACGCGCGCATCATCCGCACCAAAAGTCGGAGCGATGTGCACAATACCCGTACCATCTTCCGTAGTTACAAAGTCGCCCGATATTACACGGAAAGCCCCCTCGCCCGGATTCACCCAAGGCATCAGTTGTTCATATTCCATGCCCACCAAGTCGCTACCTTTATATTCGGCAATTACTTGAAACGGGATCAGTTTATCGCCCACATTGTAATTTTCCAGACTGAGTTCCGCTGCTTTCGGGTTAAAATGTGCGTTCAGCAAATCCTTTGCCAGTACTACCGTGATAGGTTGACCGGTGTAAGCGTTGTAAGACCGAACCGTCAAATAAGAAATGTTTGGTCCCACGCAAAGCGCAGTATTTGAAGGCAATGTCCACGGAGTTGTGGTCCATGCGATAAAAGCAGGATCGCCCCACCCCAGCATCTCAGCCTTTGGATTTTTCATCTTAAACTGAGCCACTACCGTGGTATCTTTTACATCTCGGTAACATCCCGGTTGATTTAACTCATGAGAGCTCAGTCCCGTTCCCGCAGCCGGTGAATAAGGTTGAATAGTGTATCCTTTATAGATCAATCCCTTTTTGTATAGCTGTGCCAACAACCACCAAAGAGTTTCT
>JAATGU010000045.1 GCA_015654535.1 Bacteroidales bacterium | reverse complement strand
GCTGTATCTTTGCAGTGTGTTTTTCATAGTATTAGATTTAAGGTTAACAAAGGTTGGAGTCAGGCGTGACTCCTTTTTTTTTGCCCATTCGTCTTGTTTGTTCTTTCATCACTCCTTCCCTCTTATTATTCAGCTATTTAATCAGTTTTAAACATCAGCCATTCCCCTATTAATAGGGAAAAGGCCAAGATTATGGAGCAAATATAGCGAATTAACAAATACCTTGTACAAATAAAAATGCCCCAACGACTGCATTCACAGTGATTGGGGCATTAAAACTGTTAGAACACAAGTTCTAGAGTTTCTTTACTTGATCTTTATTCTGTATAAAGTCAATATTAATTAGTTTACTTCTGTTGTACCTCCGACTATAGAATTCCAAACCGTTATTGCAACAGAAACAACACTCAATTCAGTACCCAATACATTGATAGTATAGGTATAATTATTACCTTGCAACCATGCGTCAGCCGGAGCAACCGCAGGAAGAGTTACAAGCATATCCTTACCATCAATAGTCAATGTAAGAGTAATACCAGAAGTAGCAACTATAGGAGCAACTAAGCCCTGAACAAGCACTGCACCAAGAGCAGCAACGGTGTTGATAGTCGTTGTCCCTGTAAATGTGAGACTATCCGCTGCAACTAATCCAGAGATTACTCCGTCATTCAACAAAACGGTTCCACCAGTAGCCCCTGCAAGGAAGCCAGTTGTTTTTTTCAATTTAACAGAAGTCAATACTCCAGCTCCAGTGTAAGAACTAGCCCTATTCACTACAAAAGAGAGTTTACTCAGTGCATGGTGGAAATACAAAGCCACTTCATTAGCACTAGTAGCATTGCTAGCTACTGCCAATGGATCTACAAAAGGTGATTCCACAGTTCCACTACCTGTTCTGGCAGCAGTACCATACATGTAATCTGTCTGAGAGGTGGCACTAAAATCTTGTGCAGCATCAACTGCTATTGCAAGTGTTTTAGCAGCTGTATCAACAACTGAATTTGAAGGGTAGAAAGCATAAACAGTAGCTCCTTGGTTAGTCAGATAAATCTTACCCGATGCAGGAGGTGCCCAAGTAGTAGCGCCAAAAGTATATGCAGCCACTAAAGGCGTATAATCAGTTTCGGTTCCTATCGTATTATCAATAAATACGCCAATCGTGTTAGTAGCAGCAAAACCGTCAGTTAATGCACGAGTGCTAACAGCTCCACTAATAACTGCAGAAACACCTAATTCATTCTTGTCTGTTTGTGCCGTTGCAGGTGTGTCCTGGTTTGAGCAGCTTGCAAACATAGCTGTAGCAAGAACTGCGAAAAAGAATCTTTTTTCATTGTAAATTGTTTTAATTGAAAACTTATTATATAAATAGTATATAATTCTGATATTTTCTAATAGGATACAAGGAGCCGGTTTGCTGAGTCGGATATCACTGAAGGAATAGAACTTATTCGAAGCTTCTAATTATTGAAATTAAAAGATTCAAATACAAATGCGAAGATCATTTATTATAAGGTATTTCACTTAACATGAAAGTGTGGAATAGAGAGATATCTCTTACTTTCAAAGATAAGCGATATTTATTTCAGAAACTAATATAAAGAAGGTTATTTTTTTATAACATTTTTATTTATATACATATATTATTGCTACAATACTTCATAGTACACCTTGTAGAGGTTATTATTAAAAAGTTAAATTATATCGCACCGTTGAAGAACTAATGAAGAGCAAACATGAATATGATATTAGCAAAGATTTACTATCAAAAAAAAGACTACGAACTGTTCATCCATAGTCTTTTTATATTAACTGTTCAGAAAATCTGATTATCGAAAGCAAAAAAAGCTTTATCAATAAGCATGCCCTCCTTCTTCCATCTCATTCACATCAATCTTCTTCTTATCCAGTGCTCGCCAAGCATAAAAAATATAAGCCAGAATGAAAGGGACAAGAATAGATACGTAAGCCATGGTCTTCAGGGTAAAGAGACTGGAGCAACTGTTGGCCAACGTTAATGAACTTTGTAGATCTGCAGAAGAAGGATAGTAGGCGGTATTGTTATAGCCCGCACACAGAAACAAAGCCAGAACTGTTAGTACTGTTCCCAGTCCAGTAAACCAGATTCCTCCTTTATAAGCCTTTTTGAAAAGTGTTTTACCTATCCCAAAAAGAACCAACAGCACCCCTATAAGAAATAGAATCAACACCACAGGCATTTCAATAAAGTTGTTCAGGTATTTATATGGTTCCATAAAAATCTCTTTTGTTTCAGGATTGATAGCAAAGCCGTCGGCCAATAAAGTACGGATCACAAAAGAAAGGAAAAATAACAGGAATAAAGCAGTATTAGGGATTAATGCTTTACGGAATCTGGTTTGCAATTCATCATCTACGATGTTATTGGTAAAGTATAGCAAACCAAGTATACGAGCGAGAAAAAATACTGCCAAACCAAAAACCACATTCCAGACATTAAGTAAAGCGTCCAGTCCGTGAGAATTATTTGCCCAGGAAGAAATAACCGGCATCAACTGATCGGTCATATTCTCCTTATTAATGAGGAAGTTGGATCCCGTAAAGAAAGTAGCCACCGCTCCACCCAGAAGAACAGGTCCCACTACTCCATTGAGCACTAAAAAAAACTGATATGTTTTCTTACCTAACAGATTTCCCGCCTTCGACTGGAACTCATAGGAAACCGCTTGCAGAATAAAACTAAAAAGAATAATCATCCAGAGCCAGTAAGCGCCTCCAAAACTTGTGCTATAGAACAAAGGGAAAGAGGCAAAGAATGCTCCGCCAAAAGTGACGAGTGTAGTAAAAGTAAACTCCCACTTCCGTCCGGTGGAGTTCACCAGCATCTTACGTTGTTGGTCCGTGCGGGCCACGCTGAAGAGTAATGAGTTTCCTCCTTGCACAAAGAGTAAAAACACCAGCAGGGCACCCAAAAGGGAAATTATAAACCACCAATATTGCTGTAATAATATATAAGTTGTATCCATGATAATGACGAATTAGATAATTGATTTAGATTGTATTCTTTAAGCCTCAGGACCTTTCTTTATTTCCCGAAGTAATATACGGATTTCCACAATAAGCATTACCGTAAAGAGAAACAAGAAAATAAAAAAGGTGGTTTGAACCGAACTGACATCTAATTTTGATATTCCGGCTGAAGTAGGGAGTATATCTTGTATAGCCCACGGCTGACGACCCACTTCGGCAACCACCCATCCCGCTTGTCCGGCAATGTACCCAAGAGGAATAGTAAGTAAAGCAATCCAATGTAACCATTTCATCTCCATGACCTTCTTTCGGTAAGCTAGGAATAGGACTAAGCCAAAGAAAAATATAAAATAAATTCCTAAAAGAACCATAATACGAAAAGCATAAAAAGTGATTGTGACGTTAGGAACCAGATGATTCACATCTTTAATATATCCGTAACCAAAGTATTTCACATTAGCCTGCAATACTTTACGGCAAAAAGCAGCATCCTCCTTGTTTCCAGCCTTAACCGCGGCTCTATATGCGCTCAATGCCATAATAGCCGTTTTTCCTTTAGCAATTTTATCGGCAGCAGAAAGAGCAATTGCTCCGTCCTGTAATTTATACCCTCCTTCAATAATATTTTTTATTCCGGGAACAAAAGCATTTGCGTCCCGCTCAGCTAAATAAGAAAGTAATTTTGGCACCTTCACGCTAAAGAGATAAGGATCTTTTCCATCATTATAAGTCTTTTTATCTGGATTTAGCAAAGCTACCGCCACGAGTCCAGCTCCTTGCTGTCCTACATAATAGCCCTCCATGGCAGCCAGTTTCATGGGCTGCGTTTGTGCTACTCTATAAGCTGAACCATCGCCCGTCCAAGCGGAAAGCAAAGAAGCAACAAGGCCAATAATCGCTCCGATCTTAATGCTGGCAAGAGCAAACTCCTGATTTCTTTTTCTTAATAGGAACCACGAACTGACTCCCACTACAAACACAGCTCCCAGTACCCAACCGGAAAGGACACTATGAAAGAATTTATTCACAGCAACTGGTGAAAGAGCAATGGCAAAGAAATCCATCATCTCATTGCGTACCGTATCAGGATTGAATACCGTCCCAATAGGGTTCTGCATCCATGCATTGGCCACCAAAATCCACCAAGCGGAAAGAGTCGCACCCAGTCCGGTGAGCCAAGTAGAAGCCAAATGGGCGCCTTTGCCCACTTTCTCCCATCCAAAAAACATGATAGCCACAAAGGTAGCTTCTATAAAGAAGGCCAAAAGGCCTTCAATGGCCAGCGGAGCTCCGAAGATATCTCCCACAAACCAGGAATAATTGCTCCAATTGGTTCCAAACTCAAACTCTAAAATCAAACCTGTAGCTATACCTACAGCGAAATTTATGCCAAACAGCTTCATCCAAAACTTTGCTGCCTTTTTCCAAAACTCCTTACCTGTGCGGTAATACAGCGTTTCCATGATTGCCATAATCACTGCCAGACCTAATGTAAGCGGTACAAAGATCCAGTGATACATTGCTGTGAGAGCAAACTGAGCTCTCGACCAATCAATTAAAGAAGGGTCTATATTCTCTATCATACAAATTATTTATTTTGAGGCATTGCCCGGTTAATCAATTCATTTCCCACATATTCCTGTTTTTCTTCTTTCGTTTCATATTTCTTAAGAAAGTTAGGGAAAAAAAATATTTTCAAAATAATAAATAGAACAAAAAGTTTAATCAATATGATCGCCCACAAAGTTTTACCTAAGGTCATGGAGCGGAATCCCTCCAAATAGAAGTAGTAAATGCGGACAAAGACATTCCTTTTTCTCATAATATTCCATTTTAAACGAAACAAAGAAAAGTAATTTATCGGTAAAAACAAAGCTTTTATCGACATAAATATCGTATTAATATATATTTATTTTTATTGTCTCTATTAGTCTCTAATTTTGTAACTGAATTAATGGATAGAATTATATGAAGAAATACAAAATAATAATTGTTTTGCTGATGTTACTTATTACGCTGGTAGTATGGTCACAAGAAAAACCTCAAAAATGGGATCTGGCTACTTGCATTGATTATGCAATGAAACAAAATATTCAAATAAAACAGAGCAAGATCGCTCTTGAGGAAAGTCTGGTTGATACCAAAACGGCTCAAGCTGCTATGTTCCCGGATCTTTCATTCTCCACAAGTCACAATTATGTAAATAATCCGCTGAATAATACCGCAGGCACAAACCGGAATGGATATAATGGTAGCTATGGATTTAATTCCACATGGACTGCCTATGATGGTGGCAAGCGTAAAAAAACAATTGAACAATCGGGTATGAAAAATCGTGTTCAAGAGTTAACAATCAGTCAGAATGAAAATGATATTCAAATAGCCATCACGCAAGATTATGTGCAGATTCTATATGCATATGAATCTGTGAGGACTAATCAAAGTACCATCGAGGTGTCACTTGCTCAACTGAACCGTGCTAAAGAATTATTCAACATTGGTTCTATCTCAAAAAGCGATGTAGCTCAATTGGAATCACAATACAGCACGGACAAATATCAATTAGTGGTATCAGAAACTACCCTGAATAACTATAAACTGCAATTAAAACAATTATTGGAGCTGGATGGTAATGAAGAAATGGATTTGCAACTTCCTGCTTTACAAGATAATGCGGTACTGACACCTTTACCCGATAAGATGGAAATTTATAACACAGCCTTGAGTATCATGCCGCAGATAGAAAGTAGTAAAGTGAACACCAAGGTTGCCGATATAAATATAGCTATAGCCAATGCCGGTTATTTACCAACTATTAGCCTGAGTGCGGGAACTGGTACAAGCCATACCACCGGTACTGACTTTACATTTGGTGAACAAGTAAAAAATGGTTGGAATAACTCATTAGGATTTACGGTGAGTGTTCCTATCTTTAATAATCGGCAGACAAAAAGCGCCGTTCAAAAAGCCAAATTAGAAATGCAAGATAGTCAGTTAAGTGAAATCAACGAACAAAAAACTCTTTTTAAAACAATAGAGACTATTTATCTGGATGCTGTCTCTGCCCAAAATCGCTTCAAGGCTGCCACCGAGAAGTTACAATCTACTAAAACGAGTTACGAACTGGTCGATGAACAATTTAATCTGGGAATGAAAAATACAGTGGAACTGTTGACAGAAAAGAATAATCTGCTGAGTGCACAGCAGGAAGTTTTACAAGCCAAATATATGTCCATACTTAATATCCAATTACTACGGTTCTATCAAGGTCAACAAATATCACTGAATAATTAAATGATTACACTATGAATAAGAAGAAAAAAATAATCATTGCATACGCTATCGGCATAGTCGTTTTAGGAGTTGTAGCATGGATGCTATGGGGAAAAAGCCCGGAAAATAAAGTGACCTATGAAACAGCTAAAATCACCAAAGGAAACATTAGTAAAATGGTTACCGCGACTGGTACGGTGGAGCCTGTAACCCAGGTAGAAGTTGGAACGCAGGTGTCCGGGAAAGTAAATAAGCTCTATGTAGATTATAACACTCAGGTGAAGAAAGGACAGCTTTTGGCCGAACTGGACAGAACAGTTCTACTCTCAGAGCTGGCTTCCAAAAAAAGCAGTATGGCTTCGTGTAAGACTGAATATGAATATCAATTAAAGAATTATAATCGCTCCAAAACATTACACAAAAAAAATCTGGTGAGTGACACCGATTACGAAACAGCTTATTACAATTATGAAAAAGCTAAAGATTCGTATGATATCAGTAAGAATGATCTATCAAAGGCAGAGACTAATCTGAGCTATGCCAGAATCTATTCCCCAATAGACGGTGTGGTTCTTTCGCGTTCAGTAGAAGAAGGACAAACAGTGGCTTCCAGTTTCAGTACGCCGACACTTTTTATCATTGCCAATGATCTGAAAAAGATGAGAGTAATTGCCAATGTTGATGAAGCGGATATAGGTGATGTGCGCCTGGGACAACGTGTTAGTTTTACTGTTGATGCTTTCCCCAATGATACTTTTGAAGGAGAAGTAACTCAGGTTCGCCAAGAGGCGACCACCACCAGTAACGTAGTTACCTATCAGGTGGTAGTCAATGCGCCCAACCCTGACTTTAAGCTCAAACCGGGATTGACTGCCAATATTTCTATTTACACGTTAGAAAAAAACAATGTTCTGAGCGTACCTGCCAAAGCCTTTCGTTTCACTCCTGAAAAGCCACTAATTGGTTCGGAAGATAAAGTGGTAAAAGCCGCAGGTATTAAAGAAGATGAGACACACAAGATTTTATGGAAACGGGAAGGAAGAACTTTCACTGCAATTCCTGTGACAATAGGGATCAGTAACGGTTCTCAAACTGAAATTATATCGGGCATTTCTCTCGGACAAGAAATCCTTGTAGATGCCACAATAGGGCAAATGCCGGGAGAAGCAAAAACAGCTGCAAAAACAGAAGAGAAAAAGACAGAAACCTCTCCGTTTATGCCACAACGTCCGGGAGCCAATAAAACGAAATAATCATCATGAATAATAGCCCCATCATCCAATTAACTAATATCAAACGGGAGTTTATTGTGGGAGAAGAAACAGTACACGCTCTCAGAGGTGTGTCATTTTCCATCTTCGAGGGAGAATTTGTGACCATTATGGGAACCAGCGGCTCTGGAAAATCTACCCTTCTTAATCTCTTGGGTTGTCTGGACACCCCTACTTCTGGTGAATATTTACTGGATGGAGTCAAAGTACGGGAAATGGGAAAGCCGGAACGGGCCATGCTACGCAACCGTAAAATAGGTTTCGTTTTCCAAAGCTACAATCTGTTGGCCAAAACCACTGCCATAGAGAATGTGGAACTACCATTGATGTACAACGCAACAATATCGGCAACGAAAAGAAAAGAAAAAGCTGTGCAAGCACTCATTAGTGTGGGACTAGGCGACCGTCTGATGCATAAAAGTAATCAAATGTCCGGTGGACAGATGCAGAGAGTGGCCATCGCCCGGGCATTGGTTAATGATCCATTGATTATCCTGGCGGATGAAGCGACTGGTAACTTAGATACGCGTACATCATTTGAGATAATGGTGCTCTTTCAGCAGCTTCACGCAGCAGGAAGAACTATTATTTTTGTCACTCACAATCCTGATATAGCCCAATTTTGCGGACGAAATATTCTCTTAAAAGACGGGCATATAGTGGAGGATAAAATAAATGAAGAAGTCCTTTCAGCTAAAGAAGCACTGGACGCTTTGCCTATTGAAAAAGAATAAAAAATGAATGGAACAAACTTATTTAAAATAGCACTCAGAGCACTGAATAATAATAAGCTCAGATCTTTCCTTACCATGCTGGGGATCATTATTGGTGTGGCCTCGGTCATTACTATGCTTGCCATCGGACAAGGCTCAAAGAGAAGTATCCAGAGTCAGATTTCAGAAATGGGAAGTAACATGATTATGATCAGTCCTGGAAATATGGAACGTGGAGGAGTACGTCAAGGTGCAAGTGATATGCAAACACTGAAACTGGAAGATTACAAATCCTTGCGGGATGAAACTAAGTATCTGTCAGCTGTTTCTCCTTCGGTAAATGGCAGTGGTCAACTAATCTACGGAGCAAACAATTATCCCAGTAGCATTTACGGAGTTACTCAGGAATATCTTAGCATTCGTCAACTATCTGTAGAAAACGGGGACATGTTTACCGACCAGGATGTGCTTTCTTCAGCTAAAGTTTGTGTGATAGGCAAAACTATTGTTGACAATCTCTTTACCGGAGGAGAAGATCCGGTGGGAAAAATTATTCGTTTCAATAAAATACCGTTCAAAGTAATCGGAATATTAAAAAGTAAAGGATACAACAGCATGGGGATGGACCAAGACAACGTGGTACTGGCTCCATATACCACCATACAAAAGCGGGTGCTGGCTATTACCCACCTGCAAGGAATTAATTGTTCGGCTTTAACCGAAGACATGACAAACAAAGCAATCGATGAAATTACAAAAATTCTCCGTCACAACCACAAACTCAAAAGCACAGACGAGGCTGATTTTAATGTCAGAAGTCAGCAGGAACTCAGCACTATGCTGAGTTCCACAACTGACCTGATGACTATTCTTCTTGCTTGCATCGCTGGAATTTCATTACTTGTTGGCGGTATTGGTATTATGAACATCATGTATGTCAGCGTAACAGAACGAACCCGCGAAATTGGTTTGCGTATGAGTGTCGGGGCCAGAGGAGTAGATATTCTGAGTCAGTTCCTTATAGAAGCCATCCTAATCAGTATCACCGGTGGTGTAATTGGGGTAGTTTTAGGTATTGGAGCCTCGTTTGGAGTAAAGTTCATAATGAGTTGGCCAATTTACATTCAAACATGGAGTGTTTTTCTTTCTTTTGCAGTGTGTACCATCACAGGAGTCTTCTTTGGCTGGTATCCGGCAAAAAAGGCTGCTGATCTGGATCCAATTGAAGCCATCCGATATGAATAATATCGATAAAAAGGTGTAAGATGAACTTCAATCTATTATATTTGCAATAATTATGAAACAACAAACCAATAGTCCCCGTCCTCTAGAACTACTTATTCATGTGATAGGCTGGGGCATCTTATTTGGATTCCCTCTCTTTTTCATGAATAGGGAAGGAAGTAATACTATGCACTGGATGGAGTATTTTCGTCACTCAATGGTACCCCTCTGTCTTATTGTGATATTTTATTCTAATTATCTCTTCTTAATTCCTCACTATCTTTTCCGGGAACAGATGAGGAAATTTCTGATTATAAACCTTATATTAATAGCAGCTATAAGTTTAGGATTACACTTCTGGCAGCAAATGACTCTTCCTCCCTTTCCTCTCCCACGCATGCATGAAATGGGAGAATTCCGTCCAAAAAGATTCTTCCCGTCAAATTGGACTTTCTTTACTCGTGATTTAATCTCGCTCATTCTTACTGTAGGACTAAGTGCCACCATCAGGATGAGTTATCGCTGGACTGAAGCAGAAACAGCCCGGCGCGAAGCGGAAAAAAGTAAGGCGGAAGCGGAACTAAAAAATTTGAAGAATCAGCTAAATCCACATTTCTTACTCAATACACTTAATAATATTTATGCACTGATAACTTTCTCTCCAGAAAAAGCGCAACAGGCGGTACAAGATTTAAGCAAGTTGCTTCGCTATGTGCTTTATGATAACAATCAGACTTACGTGCCACTGGAAAAAGAAACAGAGTTTATCCGTAACTATATTGAGTTGATGCGTATCCGATTATCAGATGATGTAAAGGTTGAAACAAACATCTCTACACTAGCTCATACCAATACAATGATTGCTCCTTTGCTTTTCATCTCTCTTATTGAGAATGCTTTT
>JAATGU010000046.1 GCA_015654535.1 Bacteroidales bacterium | reverse complement strand
ATCGAGTTTGGAATATTACTGATCAGACAAAAACTCAACTTGAATTCTATCTGAAAAGTGGTTTATCTGCTGGTCGGAGTGCAGCACTTATAAGCCAGGACGTGCGCCAACTACTTGATAAACCAGATAAACGTTTTCATCGTGTACGTGATGAAGAAGGGATACTTAGACCATCCCAGCCAATGAAAGATTATCATCCCGGACAAGGTCAATACAAGTCTTCAAAGCAGAACGCTTTGCGTCTGGCCGCCACCGAGACAAACATTGCTTATAGGCGTGCGGATCATGAACGATGGATTAATCTTGGCTTTATCCTTGGCATTGATATTCGTAGATCGCCCAGTGCAAAAGAGCCATGCAAAATATGTGATCCAATGGCCGGACAATATCCAAAGAGTTTCATTTTCACCGGTTGGCATCCATTCTGTATCTGTTTTGCTACTCCTGTAATGATGAATCCTGATGAATTTGCCGATTATCTATTGACCAGAAAGCTACCGGAAAATAGAATCATTCGTGGTATACCTCAGAGTGCAAAGGATTACATAGAAGACAACTTCGATTCTCTTAATGCAAGTCAACCGTATTGGTTACAGGATAACTTTAGCGGTGATGCCTCAAAAGCACTAACATAAGCCCTTAAAGTCTTGGATAACTAACCTTATCTCCCCAATATTGCATAACCAAAAATGAATAAAGTTATGCAATATGAGGATTTATTAAATGCCGCTTTTGCCACCGGATATGAGCCGGAAGATGGTATTAGTTGGGAGCAATTATTGTATGAAGCAAGGCAATGGATAACAGACCTTACAAGATGAAAGAGAGCAGCTGTAACAGGCTGCTTTTTTTGTTGGGTAAAAGTTAAATGCAGTTTATATTTTAAAGGAAAAAGCTTATGACTATTATCGAATTACTTAGAGCGGAATGTCGCGCAAAGGGCGTACCCGAAAAACATGCAGAGAAGATCCAGAAAATCTTCAATATCGAAAAAGAAGAAGGCATCAGCAATTTTGTTAGCCTCTTTAAAGACAATCTTCTTTCTGATATTGAATCTGCTGAGGCTGCTAAAACAGCTACTGAAAAGGCCGCTATTGTAGAATATGAAAAGAAATACGGTATTAAAGACGGCAAACTGATTGATAGTTCAAAACCTGCTGATCTTGTACCTTCTGCAACTTCTTCTCCTGAAATTAAGGCCTTACAAGATCAGATTGCAGAGCTTACGAAATCGGTTCAGACTGTTGTAGGCACTGTTACTACTACTCAGAAACAAGGTTCTGCAAAGGAATTGTTCGCTGCTTCCAAACTTCCTGAAAAATGGTTCAATCGCTTGGATGTGAACTCTGAAACTCCTGTTGCTGATCAGATCAAGAATTTGCAAACTGAATACACAGAGATTCAACAGTCAATTATCAACGGTGAAGTTGAGAAAGGCACTTATAAACCAAACGCAGACGGTACACCTAAAGATCGTACCGAGGAAGAGTGGGCTAAAATAATGGATGGAGAAGGAGCGGCAAAGGAGAACGGAACCGTAGACCTTGGACTAAGTAAATAACTATTAATATTTAAAGGTTATGTTTAGAAAAAAAGAATCAGAATTTCAGTATGCCCCGGGGATTGAGAAAATCATTGAGGACATACAGGGGGGCGGAACCATTGCACGTGCAGAGACTAAAGGAATCATTGACGAACTGCCTCCGCTAGTTATTGTAGGTAAAGATTCTAACGGTCTTTATCATGTTGTAAAAACGGCAAAAGTACATGCGACTGTTGGTGCCACCGCTACTACTATTCAAGTAGAAAAAGGTCATTTGTTTAAAGTTGGTGAAGCTGTCACTATTGGTGCAGACTTGGCCGGAGCTGCTGATCTTATCACTGTGATTGATAAGACTAATGCTGATTACGATACAATCACCGTTGCTGCTACTATTGGTGCAGGTGCTGTTGGTGACGTTGTTGTATTGGCTTCTGCTAAAGCTGCTGTAGGTGCTGCTGCATTCAAGTATGTTCCAGAAGTAATTACAATGAATAAAGTAGATACTACTGTTGCCAATCAACAGTCCGGTCTTCTTGTCCGTGGTACTGTTCGTGAATCGGTTATGCCGTATCCTATTGACAAAGCTATTAAAGCTTTATTGAATTTTATTCGTTTTGTGTAATCCATTAAAATAATAAATACATGGAAAGATCATTAATCAAGCAAGTAAACCGTAAGAATATGGGCGCTCGCCTTAACACTAAAAAGGTTAAGCCGGTATACTTCCCTAACTTCTTTGGTATTGTTCAAAAAACGTCCCTTAAATGGGAAACTCTGACAGGAGAGAAGGGCGCTCCTGTAATTGCAGATGTTGTGTCCTATGATTCTTCTGCAAATCAGAAGAAACGCGAAATAGTAGGTAAGATGTCCGGTGATATCCCTAAAACCTCAATTAAACGAGGCATGAATGAAAGTGACTGGAACGAGTACCAACAATTAAGCCGGGATGTTAATGGTGATGCCAATCTTCAGGCAATACTTGATCTTGCCTTTGCAGACCAGGATTTCGTGTACAATGGTGTACGTGGCCGTTTTGAATGGTGGTGTATGCAATTAATGTCTAAGGCTGGATTTATCCTGAACTCTACCAACAATAATGGTATTGTTACCGAGGAATTCGTTGGTTGCGGTATGCCTGCATCAAATCAGAAAGTTTCTTCTAAAGACTGGGCCGATACGGCGAATGCTGACGGACTACAGGATATAGAGGATGTTGTAACCGCTGCTGATGAAGACGGAACATCTATCTCTTACGTTGTAATGCGCACTTCTGATTTTAGTTTGCTTAAAAAGCAAGTTTCTACAATTGCCAAGGTTAAGGCATGGATCAATACAACGACTAAGGTAGTCGTAACTAAGGAAGTTATCAACAATTACTTAGCAGCTCAGGAAAAACCAGTGACTATTGTCACAGTTAGTCCATCTGTCCGTATTGAAGATGCTGGTCATAATCGTACAACGGTTAATCCTTGGGAATCTAAGAGAGTTTGTTTCTTGTCTGATCTACAGGTTGGAAATATCCAACATGGTCCTATTGCTGCTGAAAGTTCCGATGCTTATAACAAGAAGGCAATCACTTTGAAAAAAGACTTTGTCTTTATCTCTAAGTGGTCAGAGCTGGAACCATTCAAAGAATGGACGAAAGCTGAAGCAAATGCTATTCCTGTTATTGATGATCCGGACTCTATGTATATCATGAAAGCTGATGGTACCGCATGGGTAGCAGATGAGAATACTGAAGCTACAGACGCAGCCTGATAGGTTATGAGCACAATCAAGGAAACAATATTGAGTTTTCAAGGGTTGGAAGATACCGAGGATGCCTTTATCAACCGTATTTTAGCTCTCCGGGATTTGGAAGGTGATGCTAATTATACGGCTGATAAGGACGACAAGGTCTGTCTTGCTGCTGCTGACTGTTACATGGATGCATATAACTCTCCTGATTTCACCGAAAATAAGTTGTCAAAAACTTATCCTAGAAGTTATTTCAGGAAAACAGCCATTCAGTTGTATAAGTCAAACGGAGAACCGGAAAAAGCTACTTCTTTGATGAATGCTAATGCTCCGTTAAGAGGTAAAGCTTCAAGCTCATGGTAAAGCGTAACGCACATATAGCAATAGTGACTATTCCGGGAACGGGTGGCGGTCTTGTCAATGGTGAATGGGCGGAGGGAGGAGAATCGACTAAAATCGAAGTGAAAGGACATTATGACCCTGTTAGCAACAGCCGGGTAGTCATTAAAGCTAATTCTTTAGGGAATGAGAAAGAGGTTCATGGCGAGTTTTACTCACATTCTAAAGCTGATAAAACGGCTATCCATCTGGCTATTGCCAGTATAGGGGTAGACGTTGATATAATTTCTTGGGAACAATATCAATCACATTCAGTAATATACGTATGATATGAGCACAACTAAACCTGGATTAACGCCAATGTTTTCTGATAGTGACCTAGACCAGTGGTTTGGCATCTTTCAGGATGAAGCCGAAGAAAATATATTGGTTCTTCTTCAAGCAACTGGTGAAGCATTTGTCAAGTATGCACGTGAACTGCACACTTATGAAGATCAGACCGGGAATCTTCGTTCTTCAATCGGGTATATCGTATTGAGGGATGGGCAGGAAATATCCTCCAGTAGCTTTGAGCAAGTACATGGAAATGGTGAAAATTCCGTTCTTGTTAATTTCAAGACAAAAGATGGCAAGACGGTGAAATTTCATGGAAAGGGAAAGAGTGGTGATGGAAGTGTTGGATCTTCAAAAGGGTACCAATTGGCAAAAGAAGTAGCACTTTCTTATCCTAACGGCCTTATTTTAATTGGAGTTGCCGGAATGCAATATGCGGCTGCCGTTGAGGCTAAAGGTTATGATGTTGCAACCGGAGCTTGCAGCCAGGCAGAAGCATATATGCGTAAAGCTATACAAAAAGTTTTTAAAAAAGCAGATAAATAATGGCTGATGAATTTGACATAATAGACTTTGTGTATGATGCGGTAAATGCCGCCAATACCGGGTTGACCGTCTACAAGGATCGGTCATCTACAGGTGAGACTAATAATCATATTGTAATCAATCATCTTAATCTTATTTCTAATGATGATGAAACAATAGATTTTACTAATCACCTTCCAGTTAATGTAAATGTCTTTGTCAAACTTAACCGCTATGGACTGGTAGATAGAGCTATAATGATAACAGCTGTACGTGCAATACGTACTTCTATAAAAAATATATCAACCATCAACGGCCAGTATCGTTATGCTCATATTGCTTGGGAAGGACGCATTGAATCGGCCAAAGATGGATTTGATTGTATGAATATAAGAATTGATTTAGAAACAGATAAATAAAATTAAGTTATGACTGCAACAAATGCAAGGCCTATTGCAATGGGCGTTTCTCGTATTGGTTATGGTACCGTCGGAGATGGAGTTCCTGCAACCGTTTTTACTGATCTACCACTTCCTACTAAAAGTAGTGTGGCTTTCAATTTCCAGGACCCTAAGGAAGTGAAAATTGAATTGGAAGGTTCAGAAGATCCTTTTTATGTAGTACTGGTGAAGGATTCAACTGATTATATTGAGTTCTCAATACCTACACCAAGTAATGACATCATTAAAGCGATGAAAGGTGGTGTTCTTGATGAAACTCTGGATAAATGGTCAGATGCTATATCCACACCGGATATAAATTATTCTTTCCAGTTGGATACTGTCGCCCGCAATGGTAAAAAAGTTCAGTATACTATTGTGAATGGTAAGGTTGCCGCTAAGTTATCTCAGGCTCCGGGAGCTGAACAACCTGAATTGTTACTCATTCGTGTTTATAAACAGGCCGCTATAACAGTCGCAGGTGTGGCAAAAACAGCTTTCACCCGTGAAATTATCGCAGCAAATTAGTGATTTTTTGTTAGGTTGTGAAAAGCCGGGGGAGGTTTCCTTCGGCTTTTATTTTAAATTCATGATTTATGATTAAATACTTATCACAAATAGAAGCTGATACAATAACCGAACAGCCGGTTAAGATCGAATTTGAATTTGAGAATAAAGAATCAGTGCCAGAAGGTAAAGATCCTGGCAATAGTATAGTGATATGTCCTATCACTGTCCGCACGTGGTTTAGAATAAGACCTTTGCTTCTTCAAATAGATAAAGAAGATTTGGGTAAACTGGTACATAACTCAGGCGAGGTCAGTAATGATCTACCGGAAATAATGGATAAGTACTCAGATTTAATCCTTGATATTGTCTGTCTTGGTATTCATAACAAGAAGAGTGATCCGCCCATATGGTTCAGGGAGGTTCTTATGGATAACAGTACTTGGGAAGATATGCGAATACTGCTCAATGCTGTAATCTATCGAATAGGTTTCTTCCCTTTTTGCAACTCTATCACGACTCTTCAGAACGTGAGCCCGTTAAAGACGGAGACGGAGATAATAGCCGTCCAGAACCTAACCAGTTGGCAGGCCTCTCAGAAGCAAGATTCTTAGTAAGTGTGCATGAATCACTTGGGTTGACTTATGAGCAGGCCCTTGATAGCAGCTTTGCACTTATCGAATCTATGTTGCAGGAGTATATTTATATTCAAAGAGAAAAGAGTAAAGCTCTGCATAAAGGTAGTGATGAGGGTGGAGAAAACTTTGAGTGGGTAGAATTACCATCATTTGATGATCCCACAAAAACGATCAAATATAAGAAGTATTACGATATAGGAGGGAAGATTAAAACTGATATGGAAAATCCATAAAAATAGCTTCCTTGTTGCCAGAACAAATTGACCCCCTTAGAGTTAAATGATTTTTTAATAATTAGGGGGTCAATTTGAAATGGTTTGAGGGGGTCAGTTTTAGTGGAATAATCCACTTATGTATAGAAAAAGATTAAAGCAATTATATATTACTATTGAATTTGTGTTTGCATAGTATTTGATTTTAGAATTGGTAATATCCCCTGTCTGCTGTGAAGCACGCGGGGGTTTGTCTTTTACTGTAGCTTCATTTCATTAAGCTTAATAGTAAGTTTCTCATTTTCTTTCTGAAGGTTTTCAATCAGATGCTTTTGGTAAGCAATCATCCCTTCAATTCTACCCCTTCTAAATCCTCGTTCAAAATCATTGGCTTTTTCGCTGCCTGGCGTGCTTTTGTCGGCATTACCAACATTCGCATTTTCATCTTCCTTGGCCATCATACTAATGATTAAATTGATAAAAAGAAAGGCTATCTCCTCCCTATCCCGACCAAGGAAACATAACATATTAGAACTCTAACAAGTATGTAGTAAAGGGATTTGATAGCCTATTTTTAATACAAATAGCTGTTTTCAAATCCTTGATAGAGTTAATATGTCGTTGCTTCCCTTGGTCGTGGAATGTTGCAAAGGTATGTATTCACAATGTAAATACAAAAGTACTCTCAATTTATATTTTATATAAAAAGGGATATTATGGGTATACAGAATAAAAACAATGCAATGTTTTTCGCTTCCGGGATAGATAATTCAGGGCTGAAAGAAGATTCTGAGGAGGCAAAGAAAATCATTAAGGATATGACCGGAACGGCTGTCGCCGAAGGTAAGAAGATGAATGAAGCCTTTTCTAAGAGTACTGGTCCAACACAGGCAGCTCAACAGATTTCTACTAAAATAGCAGAATTAAAAGTAGGTATTAAACAGACTGAACTTGATTTAAAGTCTCTTCAAACAACTTTTGAAAAAGCAGCTCCTGGAAAGGCTAAACTATTTGCATTAGGGGAATTGAATGCAGCAAAGAGAGTCCTCAATGAAGATAAGATTGCCTTGGAGGAACTTGAGGCGCAACATACTAAAACTTCTGTGACTTCTCAACGTCTCACATATCAGATAAGGCAGTTAAAGGATGAAATGGGCAAAATGGCTTTAGCTGGTGGACGTGATTCGGCCGCATACGAGGATTTGCAGAATAAAGCAGCATTACTTCAAAGACAACTTACCGGAGCAAATAAGGCCATGAAAGTACTTGCTAATCCAAACGCAAACTTTCAAGGGGCTATTTCTGGAGTAACGGGGCTTACGGGTGCATTAACTGCCGGCATGGGTATAATGGGACTATTTGCCGACGAAAATGCTGATCTTGCAAAGATACAAACACGACTTCAGGCGGTCATGGCTATAACTATCGGATTACAGCAGGTTGCTACCACACTGAATAAGAATTCAGCCTTCCAGCTTGTATTCGTATCTAAGGCTCAAGATATGTTTACGTCTTCAACTGTTCGCTTAGCTGCAGCACTTGGCATATCTAATGTCGCTGCAAAGGTTCTCATGGCTACTTTAACTTTAGGTTTGTCTCTTGCTATAGCTGGTATTATCTATGCATGGGATAAATATACTACTGCACAAAATGAAGCGAAAGAGGCACAGAAACAATCTCAGAAAGAAATGTCAGAAGCCATTAACGGTGCATCATCCACAATGGCTGAACAAATGGTCACTCTCTACAAACTAATCAATCGCTGGGATTCTTTAGGTGATAGTCTTAACAAAAAGAAGAAATTCGTGGCTGAGAGTAAAGACGAGTTTCATAAGCTTGGTATATCTGTTGATACTGTCATACAAGCAGAGAATGCTCTTGTAAATAATACAGGAGCAGTTGTTAAAGCATTGCAGCTAAGAGCACAGGCTGCTGCTTATAGTAAAATAGCTCAGGATGAATACGAAAAGATGGCTCGTGGCGAGATAACTGCTCAACATATAGAAGCTTCAGCTCCTGAAAAAGAGGATTATAAAAAAGTTGTATCAACGACAAAGCATGATGGTAAAAGTACATGGACTAATTATCATGAAGATTACGATATGACCGACACCAAGAATGCTGAAGCAAACCGTAAGAAACGTGCCGACAAAATACGAATTGGTGCAAAGGTACATCTTGTCTGGGGTAATAAGCAGATGGATAGTGCAACAGATCTCGAGAAGGAAGTAAATAAAGAACTTGAATCATCTAAAATTACTCCTTATTATGGAGATGATGGTTCAAAAGCGGAAGCAACTGCTGCAAAAAGAGCCGCTGCGGCTGCTGAGAAGGCAGCCGAAGAGAATGCTAAGTATCAGAATAAACTTAATACTATAAATGATAAGCAAGACACAGAGACCACACGTACGAAGGAAGATAACGATATAAAGACGCTTGAAACTCGCATATCTTCTATGAAGGATGGCTCCGACAAGACTATTCTACAGATGAAAATCAATCATAGCAAAGAGATTATTGAGCTTAAACGAGAGAGGGAAGATAAACTAAAGGCTTTAGTAGATGAAGAGAAGCAAAAATTTGAAGCTAATCCAGCAAATAAAGCAAAAATATTTGATTCTTCTACTGTAAAGCTCAGTACTGAACAAGATGATGATTATAATAAAAGGCTGAAAGCATTACTTGAAAAACAAGGCAAGGATTACTCAGATTATTATACTGAGGTCTTGAATAAATATAAGACCTATGAACAAACACGTAAGAAGATTCTGGAAGATTCCGAGAAAGATCGTAAGACACTAATTAAAGCAGGGGCATCCAAAGAACAGCTTAAAGAACTTGACCGTAACACGAAAGATGCTTTAGAAGCAGTCGATAAGCAGTTTGGCGAGCGTGAAGATTCATTCAAAATTTGGATGAATACTATTGCTAACATGGGAATTACTCAACTGAGATCAGCTTTAAGACAAGCAGAGCAGGCTCTTCTTTTGTATCAGATGAAACATGCAAATTCGGATGGCTCATTTAAGGAAGGAGATAATAATGTTGCTCAGCTTCGCGCTAAGATACAGGAGCTTCAGAAAAAAATGTTAGATGTTGATAAAAAGAATATCAACGGTAAGGATGCAATTGAAAACTGGAAGAATCTGTCTGAAGTACTTAAGGATATAAATAAAGACTTCGATGATATAGGGAATAGTATAGGGGGGACAACTGGGGAGGTACTTAAGGGGGCTTCTGACATTGGTACCTTTGCTCTTGGAATGATATCAAATATCACAACACTATCAAATTGGAGTGTTGAAGCTACAAAGTTAGCTGCGCAGGGAGCTAGTGAAGCTATTATTGCTGTTGAAAAGGCTTCTATCATCCTGGCTGTCATATCAGCTGCAATGCAAATCGCTGAGAAAATAAAAAGTATTCTTTCTACTTCAGCATCCGATGAGTATGAACTTGAATTTCAAAAAGAAAAGATAGAACTTCAACAAAAATATAACGAATCCCTTGTTGAGCAAATAGCCTTACAGAAAGAAATGTTTGGCACTGATAAACTTAATAATGCCCTTAATTATGTGAAAGCTTACTATGCAGCACTAAATAATTATCAGGATTTATATGAAAACGCGACTTTTACAAGGGTAAAGAAAACTAATTCTTGGTTAAAAATTGCATCCCCCCTATTGGGTAGTAGTCTTCAGGGTACAGATACTACTGTTGTCAATGCACGTGAGAATATGCAGATTCAGACTTCTAAAGGTAATTTCTGGAAACATTCTAAGTATCAGAATTTGGAAGAATGGGTAAGGCAGAATCTTAAAAATACAGATGGCTCGGCAGCAGAATTATTTAAGTCAGATGGTTCTCTTGACCTTGATGTAGCTAAATCAGTATCAGGAATGAGTGAACTTACTGATGAGACAAAAACATATCTTAATCAGCTTATCTCAGCTAAGGAGAAGATCGATGAAATGAATGAATCAATAGATAGCTATATCAATGATGAGTTCGGATCGCTATCTGATGATTTAATGACTTCTCTTACTGATGCTATTGCTAATGGAACTGATGCCTGGACTACATTCGGTGAAGCCGGTAAAAAGGTGCTTGAAAATCTTGGTAAAGAGCTTACTTACTCACTTTATTTTCAGACTTACTTTGATACATTCAAAAAAAAGATGCAGGCTCTTCTTAAGAGCGGAACAAGCGAAACGGATATAGTTACCCAACAACGTGCTTTGATGGCCGAATTATTTGCTTCTATCAAGAGTAGCATGAGTTCATCCACGGACTTTTTAAAAGAATGGGCTGAGACATCAAAGGAGCTTAATGATAATTGGGATTTATATGCATCTGATTCAGAAAGTGGAGTAACTGGTAAACTACAAGATGCGCTTACAGAGGGAACAGCCAATGAGGTACTTGGAGTTATCAATATGGGCACTCTTGATATTCGTACGATAAAAGAGCTATTACCTTCTCATTTTGCCAATTATGCTACTACGATGAATAATGTATCTGCAATACTGGATCAAACAATACAAATTAGCGCAAACACTCTGAGGACGGCGAACAATACAGATGGACTGGTTGACAAGTTAGAAACTGGTCTTAAAGATGTAAAGAGTGAACTCGTTGAGATTAGAAAAAATACAAAAGAATATACAGGGAGAGGATAATATGATTTATAAAATTGACGACAAAAGTATAAATGAATATGGTGCTATACCTACAAATGCATCAGGGGAGAAGATAGCTCTCTCCGGAGTGTTTGACTTACCTAAGCGTATTGGGACAACAGAATATGATTGGGGTACATCTATTGAAGCATTTACAGATGCTGATGACATAGAGCTTGACGGGCGTACACTTACATTAAATGTAACTATTAAAGGTACTTCATTGGATGATTTACATTCTAAGCTTTCCGCTTTCAAAGCCGGATGTATCGCTTGTACTAAGCTTTGGACAGAGTTCGGAGAGTTCAATGTAATACAGAAAGATGATATAACCGTTGAAGAATATGCATTTACTAAAGTAGCAACTATTAGTGTCCCTTTTTGGCAACAAGATTATGTCCCGGTAACGATTAGTCTTATAGCTTCTGGATACGGAAGCTACATGCTTGATTCTTATAATCTGATTAAAGACTTCGGCATCTATTTTAATTCATATAGAGATATTAATAATACTCCGAAACGCATTGATATTGACACCACACTGCCGTACACAAATACTTTGTATAGATCGACAAGAGATATGACGATACAGTGTATGATGTTTGGTAAATCATTGGCTGATCTATCTTCGAAGATGTCACAATTTAACGCTTTATGTATAAAATCAGGCTCTCGTTTACTTACCATACCTGGAAATAGCGCACGTATGGTATATTTTAAAGATGGAATATCAGCTAAAGTTGAGTCCGATAAAATTATAAGTTTCGATCTAAAATGTAGGGTGATTTCATGAATAAATTGATTGACATATATAGGCTTGTTAATGGGATTGCTACTTTAATATATAGTATTTCAAAAGAAGACTCATCATTATCTCAGGAGCTAATGAGTAAAGATGAAGTGACTATTAATATAGTTACAGATGAACCTATATATCTTCAAGAAGGTGATTATATACTGGTTGATGGAATTAAATATAAAATAAACAGGGATGCCGAGGATAAACAAACATCGGAGAAGAAACATTCCTATACAATCACTCTTGAGTCTCCAATCTACACGCTTATTGATAAATATTTCTGCAATAAGATAACCGGTAATACTTCAGTTACGTTGACTGGAAAATTAAGGGATTTTCTTGAACTGCTTATTTGGAATGTGAACTATGATGCGACAAGTAATCCTCTTGGCGTTGATACTGGTTGGACAATTGGTTTATGCCCGGACACTGACTATATGAATATCACTCTTAATGGAGTGAAATGTCGTGATGTTCTTGATTCTTTGGCCAGCAATTTCAATCTTGAATGCTATGCCACCAATAAAACGATCAATTTTGTTTCTCATATCGAGAATGAAACAGGACTTGTTTTTACACAAGGAAAGGGAGAGGGTCTTTATGAAGTTGAGCGTAAAAACGTAGATGATGGTGATCTTGTAACTCGCGTCTATGCGAAAGGTGGCACCGATAATGTTATTCCTGGAGAGGGTGATTCTGATGGCCGGCTTGTTCTTCCTGAAGGATATATTGAGAACTTCAGTGAAAGTAATCGTGTTGTTGAGGCTATTGTTGAATTTGATAATATACACCCGACATTTCAGGGAACAGTTGGAGCCTTAAGTGGAGATAATAGCAGGGAATTCATCTGTTCAGAAATTGATGCTAATATTTCAGATTGGTTTTATGGCGATGGTTCTGAAAGGGTTAACTTTCTTACCGGAGACTTAATGGGGAAATCTTTTGAGTTTAAATGGGATTATACTTTAAAGAAAATCACTCTTATTTATCAGGAAGATGATTTAGCTGCTATTGATACGACAACCGGCAAAAGACCGAATATTCCTTCTGCTGTCAAATACCTAAGAGGTGGTGAGCTCTTCAATTTTACAGGTATCAAGCTTAGTGGTACCTACAAAACGAATGCAATTACTAAGTTGCGTGAAAAGGCTACTGATTGGCTCTCTTATTATTGTCGTAAGCGTATAAAATTTGAACTTAATGTTGATTACAGATATCTACGTGAGCATAATATAGAGTTACATTGCGGTGATTTGATAACTATTAATGTTCCTCTTCATAACGTAAGTAAACTCATTCGTATTATTTCTCTTGAAAGAAATTTATACACTGGGAAACTGACTTGTACTGTCTCAAACTATCTTGATGAAAAATGGAAAGATAAGATTGAGACAGAAGTAAATTCTATTAAAACGGCTGTTACAACGGTAAATGGTGGGAGTGGAGCTACCAGCGTTACAATATTGGAAAAGAATGATGAACGATCATTATCTGATAGTAATGTACTTTCGTCTTTAAGAGCATTACTTGAAATAGCTAATAGAGCAATAAGTAAAACAGGGAATGACTCAGCAGCAGGAATTATAACTTTCCTGAAAGGCTTGATCACAGATGAACTAAAGTCTCAGCAATACACTTCCGGTACACTGGGTTCAGGCATGCGCTTTTGGATGCAGGACGGTAAATCTTACGGGGAACTCGACAACCTGTCCGTGCGGATGCAGGCGGTCTTTAATAAGTTAACCATTGTGGAGCTAAAGAGCGTTGGTGGTCAGATCTTAATCACCATTGCCGATATGGAATGCCTGCGGGTGGAAGAACTGGACACGGTTTATCGTTGCTACTTTGACACCCAGGACGGCACAATACCAAATCAGTTTGCCGTTAACGACCAAGCACGCTGCCAGACCTTCACGGGCAAAGGAGAAAAGTATTACTGGCGGCTGGTCGTTGCCGTAGGATCTGATTACATAGATTTATCCAAAACGGACTGCGACGGTTCGGGTGTACCCGCTGAACATAATTCCATCATACAATTGGGGAATCGTTCAGACAGCTCCCGGCAAGATGCAATCCTACTATCAGCCTATGGCGTCGATGCACCCTCAATCAAGCAATATTATGGCATACACTCATTCAGTCTGGCCGGATGCGAAGGTACCGTCATTTCACCTAAAGGGAATAAGTTAACAGCCGGAGCCAATCATACACGTATTCCCGCCGACCGTGGCGTATGGTCTACCGGTATGGTCTGTAATTACTATGACCGTGTAAGCAATAACGGTGCATTATGGTTGTGCGTAATAGAGGAAGGCACAACCACAACCGAAGAACCCTCAACGTTATCGACAGCTTGGGAAAAGCAAGTATCGGAAGGAATCTCCAAATCCGTTAGTATAACCGGAGAAAACATTTTCAAGTATGCCGATGAACTTACTCCGACCCCGGTCCCGGATAAGATCAACCTCTTTGCTGCTGAAAACGGCTTTTCTTCCACCCAGCAACTAAGGAAGTGGCAATTCAAAAGAAAGGATGAATGGATAACGATTGAAGGTGCCTTTGAAACAATGTACACAGTACTGCCCGACTCCCAGATGTGGAATGGCAATTCAACACTGACATTGCGTTACGTTGCAAAAGAGAGTGACGGCAGCGGGGAATATTCGGATACATCCACTATCACAAAGCTCACGGACGGTAAAGACTCTTACAGTGTGCTAGTCCTCTCTGATAACGGCAATATTTTTAAGAACGGAGTTATAGATACGACAATGCACGCCATCCTTTATAAAGGGGGAACCAACATTACAGAGATGATTCCCGAGCATAACTTCTCATGGTTCAGGACCAGTGCCGATGCTGACTCGGATATTTTATGGAATTCCATTGAACACAAAGGGAAAACTCTTCATGTCACAGGAGAGGATGTTTCCTATAAAGCGGTTTTTAATTGTGACGTAACAATTTCATTAACTTAATACATTTAATTATGGCAACAGGTGATATCATTGCAAGAGGTCAGGGAACGGTCATTGACCAGAATGACGCAACAAGTATCAATGCGTTTATCAGCTCCAATCAGCCTTTTACGCAGATTTATTCAAAGGATTTACTCAGTTATATTCCAAATTGGGTGGCTTCACCTTTCTTGAAATTAACACCATCCATTTTCATGTCCGGCACGGCGGCAGACCAGATTGCCGTTGCAGGAAGAATCAAGGCGGGTTCGGTGGCATGGAAGAGGGACGGAGTGGCACTCACGGCAAATACGACCAATGTTATCAATGCATCCGCTCCTTTTGACCTCACAGTCAAGGAGAATTACTTATCGGCAGGCCAGCAGGTACGTTATGAGTTTAGTGCCACATTCATTGATCCGCGTACCAATCTTGAACTGCCCTTCTCAGCCAGTGTCACATTCACGAAAATAGAGAATGCCGGTCAGTTGATATGTGCGATAGCTTATCCTCCATTAGGGACGGTATTTAAAAACGGCGATGTTTTATCATTGGTCGCACATTGTGATATGTGGAGAGGCTCCAATATTGACGCAGCCAATATCACTTACAAATGGGGAATAAATAATGGTGGGGTTTTTGCACCTAAGACAGTTGCTACAGCTGCTGTATTGGCTGCAACATCCGTCGTTCTTAACGATGTAACTAATATAACAGTAGGATCAGCTATTGTTATAGCAGGAACAACCTATACTGCATCAGCAGTTAATGCCACAACCAAAGCCGTCACAATCACTCCGGCATTGGCGGCAGCTGCAGCCGTAGGCGTTGCTGTAAGTTGTCCTTATTACGATTCAGATCTTGGAGCAGGATGGGGAAAAATTGATGCAACCAATACTTTTGGTGGAATTACCGGAGCAACAACGAATGAAATCAACATTCCTTCTGCCGCGGTTCTTAATTATGAGACGTTCAAATGCGTTATCAAAGATACCGACAGCTCCTCATCTTCTTATAACCAGTTAGTATCAGACATTATTTCCTTCAGTGATCTATCCGACCCAATATCTGTAGATATCGCAGCTCCGGCAGGCTTTATCCTTAAAAACGGGACAGGTTCGACCGTTTTAACAGCTAAATTATGGCAGGCAGGCGCTGAGATTGACGCTGCCGGAACAATTTACACTTATAACTGGAAGAGATATAACGAGACAGGTGTGATAGACGGAGCATTCAGTAAAACAGGTAAATCGATTACTGTTACGGATGCGGATGTCACAGGAAAAGCAACATTCGAGGTTCAAATCGTATCAAAATAATAAATAATGGCGGCAGGTGACATAATAGCCAGGGGAAGGGCTACTGTAACGGGCGTTTCTGACGGGTACACCGTTTTAATGAGTGTACCCTCAGCTTCCGTTCCTTGTAATTCAGACGGTTCTAATCCGGTATTGACAGCGGCAAAGACCAACATCCGGATTTATAAGGGAGCTACTTTGCTGTCTTTTTCCATTACCTCTATTGATAAGAATCCGGCGGACGTTACCTGTACGCAGACGACAGGCTCCTTAACGTTACATACCGTAACGATAACAGCGATTCCTACCGTGTCAACAATGACCGGATGGCTCAGAATTAATTTTCAGGTTGCAGACGGATACACTTCCTATGTTGATTTTGCTTTTGCAAAACAGAAACAGGGAGTACAAGGTGATCCGGGAAAAGATGCTTATGCTTTGATTCTAAGCAATGAAAATCAGAGCATAGGTTTTGATGCCGCAGGAAACGCTTTGTCAGGAGAGCTGGGAGTATCAGGAAAGGCAAAGACATTGGTAAGTGCTTATAAAGGTACACTGGCATTGACTCTTACAACAGGCACACCTGTAACGGGACAATACAAGATTGTTTCGACAACCTGTATCTCAGGAACAGCCGTAGCGGCAATATCGGGCAATTCGGTTTATATCAGTTCGCTTACAACGGACACAGCCGTTATCAGGATCGCTGTTTTACTGGAGAATCTGGTGACTTTAACCAAAGACTTTACAATACAGAAAATCAAGAAGCATGACCTGAACCTGCTGAACTGGCTGGAAGAGTGGACACTTGGCAATGGGGTTATTTCAGGATGGGCAAATAACGGTACAACAGCAGAAAACTCCCGTGTTATGGGAGCTAATCCGTTTGGTATACAATCCATGCTGTGGAAATGTGTCCCTGATGCTACAACAACAGATAATGGAGGAGCCGCAGGCGGTTGGAGTACTTCAGATAAGGTTCTTGATAAGAACTATGCTTACCGATATTGTGTCTTTGTTTATAAGAACAAAACAGGCGGTACAACCTATCACGGATGCCTTGCAGTTAATAATCTCGATGGTACAGCGAATGTTAATCCTTATTTTTGGAATGGTAATATTACTCCGGGGCAATGGTACCTGATGGTCGGTATCATTCATCCATCTAGTGTAACTGCTCAAAGCGGAATAAGCGGAGTCTATGATATGCAGGGTAAAAAGATAGCAGACGGAACAGACTTTAAATTCAGAACGGATACAACAAATCCTGCGCTGCGTGCTTTTTTATATTATTCATATGATACAACCGTAAATCAGTGGTTTTACAATCCGATGCTACACCGATTGGATGGTACCGAACCGGGTATTGAACAGCTGTTACAGCTTTCAGTAAGAAAGACGGTGGATTCTTCTTTCCAGGTCCTGAATGATACCATTACAAGTAAGGTCACGGAAACTAAAACCTATGCGGATAATGCCGTAGCCGCTCTTCAGGTTGGCGGGCGGAACCTTATTAGGAACAGTGATTTTAGCAACGGTTTGACAAATTGGTCGAGTGGCGGAACACTGGCCATAGACACTTCTTTGATATTTATGGGCTTGAATCCTTTGAAATATACCGGTACTTCAAACGCTACAGGTTACTTAAACCTGTATCAGCAAATGTTCTCCTTATTAAAGCCAAACACGGATTACGTCTTGAGCTGTTACGCCAAATATAGTGGCAATCAGGCGGGTATGTTCGGCTTATTCCTGGAAGGGAACAAAGCAACCTATGATTCATTGCCAACGGGAACGGTTGATTGGAAAAAGTATACTCTCAAATTTACAACCGGAGCTACCTTGACTGATCAAAGGGTGGGCTGGTATTTTGCAGCGGCAGTTGCAAACACCGTGACCGTCTGGCATACGATGTTCAAATTAGAGGAAGGAGACAAGGATACCGACTGGTCGCCATCACCGGATGATCAAAAGACTTGGGTAGAACAGAACTATACCACGATCGCTCAGACGGCAAACAATATAGCCCTTGAAATCGGGAAAGTACAAGTTGGTGGAAGAAATTTAATTCCTAATAGTTCTAATATTCACAATATTACCCAGGAGTACATTAATGGCTCCTTTACTCATAACGTAGCTGATATGGATGGCGGTAATAACGCTTCAACAGCATTGTTTAATGTAGCAGGTGGCATCTTTCGTATTGGACAAGCCGATGCAAATAGCATTTTAAAAATGTCTAATAATACTTATACATATTCCATATGGGTTTATCCATTAGTAGGAACTCAAGTAAAGATAGGCATTTCAGCTTTTGATCCCGTTACTTTTACGGTTGTTGTCGGTAAATGGCAGCGTTTATCAGTAACAGGCACTATGGATGAGGGAGCCTGGTATGACTCTTGGAAATTTGTTGACTTTAGAGGGATTAATTCAGGAGATAGTTTTAAACTTTACCATCCTCAGGTTGAAGTTGGTAATAAAGCAACAGACTGGTCACCATCACCGGATGATATTCCGACAAAAGACAACATATTATCTTCCATCAATCTAAGCCAGGAAGCCATTAAGATTAAAGCGGCACTTATAGCATTTGAAGGCATGATAACAGCTAACAATAACTTTATGATTAGAACTGATGGCATAGCTGAGATGAAAGGTGCAATAGTTGAAGGAATGATCAAAGCGATATCCGGTTACATTGGAAATTTTGCGATCTCTAACGGAGACATCGTCGGCTCTGATACTTCACTGATTGAACGCATTAGACTAACAACAGGAGCAATACCTGCTTTAACCGCTTTGGCATCAGTATGGGAAGTAATAGCCGGCAGTCAGACTGCAACATCAAACGATACTTTTTTTAGAGGCTCCAGACCAGAGGAAGGAGACATCGTAAAAACGTCAGAGACATACTATTTTTCACATACCTTTTCAATGGCATCCGTTGGCTATATTATAATAGGGCGTGCCGATTCTGTTGTAACCTTAGGCAGTGAAGGTTCCGGTTTATCTCCGACAATTGTGGATTCCATTTCTATTTATCAGGGTTCGACATTAATTGCTTCCGGCTTATCATCCGATGATCAGGTTTATATAGGAGTCACAGGAACTTTGACATGTTCTATAAGTACAACAGTGTCTATAGATAATATGCCTTATGATAAAAACATTCCTTTAGTAATCACACAGGGATGGGATAGCATTTTTAAGCAGAAATCCAGTGAGAAAACGATGATCGGATCAAATGGCTTTTACTCCATGTTTGATGCATCAAAGTTTATTTACTTTAACAAGGACTATGGCTTTGATGTGCAGTTTGGGAATTCTCGTCTTAGGCTAACAACATCCGGTATTCAAAAGTCAAGTAACGGAGGTACATCATGGACTTCATTATAAATAATTAAAAACAAAAAGTTATGTTACAAACAACAAGTACAACAACCCAAAGAGTTGCTTCGGAAACAATCGGAGATGTTCTTTATAATCTCGATTACACAGTGGTAAATGGTGTTTTAACCCAGGTGAACTGTAAAATATCCAAACAAATCGCATCCAAGGTTCAGACACCTGAGGGAGAACAAACGGTTACTGATTTTCAGAACATAGGGAACATTAGTTTAGCGAACGGTACCTTGGAGTCTAAAATTAAAGGCTCGGAAACATCTTCGGTGTATATGACACAGTTTGAAGCTTATGTAAAGGAGATCACCCCGGTAGTAGAAACAAATTAATTAATCAGAAAGGAGAAATAAAAATGACATTACTATTTATCAGTTACATTTTCACGGGAAATATCCACCAACTCGAAATGTGGTTTCTCGTAGTTGGCCTGATGGCTTTAATCCCTAACATTGCGAGCTTGTTTGACTTAAGAACAGGCATCAATGCAAGCAAGCGTTTAGGCAATTTTCAAACAACCTCTTTCGGTCTTAGAAAGACTATTCAGAAGGATAAAGACTATATGATCTACTTCGTTCTTATGATGATGATTGATGCCTGTTTATCTTTCTTTATTGATATCCCGGTTCTCTGTATTGTCTGTGCTATTGCGGAAACAGCTATTGAATTGTATTCGGTCAGAGAGAATATGCAGAAAGGACGGACGAAAGAGGATGCTCCGGCTGATCCGCTGGGGAAGATGCAACAGCTCATTGGAATATTGGGAGAGGACAAAGCAAAGCAGGTGTTTGACGTCTTAGCAAAGAATAAAGATGGACAGTAAAATCATCGGTTTAGCAAAGCAAAGCGGTTATAAAGATGTGGCTGCTTTGCTTGCATTCATTGAAGTAGAAACAGGGGGTAAAGGATTTGATGATAAAACTGGAAAGTTACTTATTCAGTTTGAGCCAGTTTGGTTTAAACGGAATGCTCCTTATGCACCTTCTGGATTGTGGAGCGTAAATAAGGTAGATGTTCAGAGCAAGGAATGGCTGGCATTCAACGATGCTTTCAAAAAGAATTCTACAGCTGCAATGGAATCTACCTCAATCGGGTTGTCTCAAATCATGGGCTTTCACTGGAAAAGGTTTGGATATAAAACAGTCGGTGCGATGTGGGGCGATGCAAAGAAGGGACTTGACCGGCAAATGTGGCAACTAATTAAATTCATTGGTACAGATGCAAATTTGCAAAAGGCTTTGGATAATAAAGATTGGAATACGGTTGCCTCTATCTATAACGGTTCCGGCTACAAAGAACTCGCAAAGAAGTATAACCGTGAGTCTTACAATATTTCTTTGGAAAAGGCTTACCAAAAATACATCAACTTATGAAAAAGTATATAATTACAGCAGTTGTTTTTATTGTGTTGTGTGCTGTTATAGGTGTGCAATGTTCTCGGATAAAGTCTGTTTCGTCTGACCGTGACAGACTAAGTGACAATCAGTCTACGCTATTTTCAGCCGTAGACACGTTTAAAGTAGCCGATAGCCTGAATGCAATCAAAGTAAAAGACCTGACATTAACGATTGACGAATATAAAAAGTACAGAGCGGGCGATTTGCAGACGATCAAGTCTCTTAACGCTGATATAAGCAGGTTACAGAATGTTTCAACTACTCAGACCGAAACGATTTACAAACTAAAAGGAACCGTACATGATAGCATTATTATACGCGATAATTTTATTCGGGATACATTACGCTGTGTTACTTATACCAATCCCTGGCTTGATTTTGTTGGTTGCTTTGATAAAAAGAGCAGTTTTGATGGCAGAATAGAGAGCCGGGACAGTCTGATTTACGAAGAACATATTGTACCAAAGCGGTTTCTCGGATTTCTTTGGAAATATGGTTGTAAGGAGCGAAGGCAGAATATAGTTAGTAAAAATCCTTATACTAAAATTGTATCGGCTGAGTTTATTACAATAAAAAAAATGACATTAAAGATGTAAGTGATAGAATATTTATTAACTTTAAAGCCTGTTTTAACTTTTAAAAGAACTACTATGCAGTTAGAAATTTTTAAATTTAGGTCTGATGAAGAACAGACATTTAGTGAAGTAAGGACTATTGAAGAAGATGGCAAAGTATTGTTTTATTCAACGGATGTTGCAAAGGTTTTAGGATACTCAAATTTAAACGATGCAGTTATAAGGCATTGTAAATCAGATGGGGTCGTAATTCGAGATGTCATAGATTCAATGGGAAGACCTCAATAGATGAAATTTATCAATGAAGGAAATGTATGCCGTCTTATTATGCGTTCCCAGCTACCTTCTAAAGAACATTTTGAACACTGGCTTTTTGATGAAGTTGTTCCATCTATACGTCAAAAAGGATATCTATTTTGTTATACAAACATTGCTTTTTTACACCTATTTTTAACAAATAAAAGATTTGAGTATCGTTGTTACGGAAAAAGTGTATATTTGTAGAAGATAATTTCCTCATATATATGTAAGAAGTCTTGATCTCAAACATTAATCGAATAAAAATGTATTTAAACTCCTATAGTTTTGATAATATAGAAGAAATCTATAATATAGCTAATAAGAAGGGCCAGATTAAAAAAAAATGGTTTCTTGGATCAGATGATGAGAACAATAAATTAATTGATTTGAGTCAACGTTTGAAAGATTGCCGTGCAGAATTAAAAAAAGAAAACAGTAAGAAAATAAGCAAAGACCCCTATACAATTTTAAAAATAAATAATAAATTAGAGTTGTTAAAAGAAAAGTTAACTAAATTTCATAAAGATTATACTGAAAATGCGACCTCGGAGATTAATAAACGAACTTTCAAAATAGAGTTTGAGACGGAAAAAAATGAAGATCAGAAATATCTGTATTCTGTAAATGATTTACAATCATTTATCGCATCTAAAATATTGATGGTTGATATAAAAAAAATCTATAAAACTTATCCTGAAGGTCGGGATTCTATTCTAAAAAAATTGTCACTTCTTTTACGTGATCCTTTCCCAAAGATGTTTTTGAGAGTAGACATTAAATCATTTTATGAATCTATTCCCAATGATGATTTGATGAACAAAATCAGAGGTGATGCACTTATACCATCCAAGTCACAACGATTACTCAGACAAGTGTTTTATAAATATAATAATTCACAGAATAATAAGAATAATCTAGGTATACCAAGAGGCTTAAGTTTTTCTCCCTATCTTGCTGAACTTTACATGAAATATATTGACAATAGTATTAATAGTATAAGCGGCGTATATTTTTATGCTAGATATGTGGATGATATTGTAATTTTGGCAGTACCAAATGACGAAATGCATACTTCAAGAGAACTTTTTATACGTCTAAAGATTCTTTTTAGTTATTACAAATTGGAATTGCATACTGAAGATGAAAGTGAAAAAACATATCTCTTCGATATACCTAAAAATAAGGAAATAAGATTTGATTATTTAGGATATAATATTCAAGTTACGGAAGGAAAAAAAGAGAATAAAGTACAATTTTATCTTACTGATAAGAAAGTGACAAAATACAAAGAAAAAATAGAAAAAGCTTTTGATATTTATCTTAATTATGCTTCTTCAAAGCCCAAAATAGAGAATAAAACTAAAAAAAAATATATTCAACCTTTGTCGAAATTATATAAAGAACTACAGTTCCTTACTGGTAATTATAGATTAAGTGGCACAAAAAATGATATATTAAGTGGAGTGTATTTCAAGCATCGTTTCTTATCGGAATTAACTCAGTTGAAAGAACTAGATGAATATCTTAAAAAACAAGTAGAGAAAATAAATGATAAATCTATATCGGAAAAAATGTTTTATTTTGATAACAAAAATATGCAAATAGAATATATTGAAAAAATAAAAAAGCATATATGCGATAATTTTTCATTTGAAGAGGGGTATAAAAGTCGTAGGATGCATAGAATTCCTGCGCATTATTTTAGAATAATAAAAAGGGATTTTCATGAATAAAAAGGTTGCCATAACACATTCAAAGTATAGAGCATTATTAAGTGAGGTTTTGCCGTATGAACTGCCCCTCATATTTTCCAATAACGATTTATATGCTATTGCGCAAAGATACAAAGTAAAGATCGATAAAAATAATAGATTGTATTCTACGACGAGTGACAAGGGAATAAAAATACTTTTACGTTTATTATCTGGAACTTCCGATAAGCCTAAGAAAAGCTATCTCTATAAAATTAGGAAATCGTCTGAAGGTGAAATACGTTCTCTTACACTCATTCATCCATTGATGCAGTTTCGTGTGACATATTTTTACGAAAAATATAAAGAGCTCATAATCTATTTTTGCGGGAAAAGTAATTATTCTATACGCTATCCTTATAAAGAAGCGCAATACATGCGCCAGTTAAAACGATTCCTTCCTGATAATATTGCAGAAAAAGAGGTCCTAAAAGGCGAGCAGGAAGATGCACAAAAACATTTCTTTGCATACAAAAGATATCAAAACATAAATGGATTTTTTGAGGATTATAAATACCAAAGAGCTGAAAAAAAATTTCCGTTTATGCTAAGAACTGATCTAAAGCATTGCTTCGACAATATAATCCCCCAAAATCTTTCTCGTGCAGTATTCGGTGTAGATACAGATAAATCTATTTTTACTGGATTATTTACAGAAATGCAAATAGAAATGTTTGAGCCTGATAAAACGAACGATAAAAAGGGAGAAACTGAAAAGCATGGCATCTTGATCGGGCCTGAATTCTCTAGAATTTTTACTGAGCTTATTCTTCAAGAGATAGATAGAAAAGTTGAATTAAAAATGATAAAGGAGAAACTATATATTCATTCTGATTATGAATTTTTTAGATATGTAGATGATGGCTTTTTGTTTTATAAAAATTCTATGGTAAAGACTATTTTTATGAGTTGTTACATGGATGAATTGACTTCTTGGAAATTGTCTATTAATTCGAAAAAATTAAGATTCTTTCCTTGTAGGCCATTTTTTGATAAAGTAACCATTGCAAAAAGAAGTATTCAGCTTTCCTTTGAAAAAATGTTCGAAAATCGGCTCAATACCCTGAAGGGATTGAGCATGGCAAATGAAGATTGGTATGATGTTCCATTTAAAACTGATTCTCGCTATGTGATACAAGACATCAAGACCGTATTAGTTGAAAACGATGTAGAACTTTGTAATATATCTTCTAAAATTCTTACTTGTCTTCAATATAAGCTGGTTGAAAGTATAAAAGATTTCAATAATATATATGTAGAATATATTGAAGCGGAAAAACAAAATACTATTGATGCGACAGGTCGAAAGATAGCAAGTAAATATGAAACTTCATTTGTTGAGTTTGCTAGAGAAATTATAGACATTTGTTTTTATATATTAAATTGTGATATGAGAATGAGTGCCAGCATAAAGGTTGTAACAATTTTAGAAACGCTTATAAAATATTTCATTGGGAAATATTTTATTGATGGACAGAAATGTTGCATATTCTCAACTGATAATCAAATGATATTTTATAAATCTTTGCATGATGAACTGAAACAAGTACTATCTCAAAACACTTATGAAGCATCGACATCTCTTGAAATAATTAATCTAATGCTATTACAAAATGATCTTCCTATATGTTTACGTGCTCAAGATATTCATTGGGAAAAGTATTTTGGCCTTGATACGAATGGTGAATTTCCGAAGAACCTAAATTTTATGATTATATTATCTATGTTGCATATATTACAGCGTAGCGATTGCAATAACAAACTGGATCGATTAATAAGATACTGGATTATTCAAAGACTTAAAGAAATAGAAAAGGATGTGGATGATATTACTGATAGTACTGAAGGTTTGTATCTGTTGGTATCAATACTAACTGCACCGTTTATAGATGATAAATATAAAGATACTATACTTAAATTTACATATCTAACAGAGGAAGAAAAACAAGAGTTAATAGTAGCATATGAAAAAGGATTTAATATCTTTGTGAAGTGGAAGGATTTTAGTCTTTTCAAAGCAAGTAAAATGAAATCTAGTTCTGAGGTCTATTGAACAAAATCATATGCCGGATAGCCCAGCTCTATTACACACAATGCCGGTTAAGATGTTTTTTTAATCAGAAATGTCTAAAAAAAGCGCACAGGGCTTGCGCCTTTTTTTTGCATAAATTATATTGACGTTGCTATGAATGAATGGAATAATTTAGAAGAGCTTCATAAAAGAATAGTAAAAAAAAATATTGGAATAAAAAAAATAAAGGAGTCATTAGATATCGTTATAGATACAATGAGAGATTATCTATTGAACACAGAGAAATCAGATCGGTGCATTCTGTTTCAGTCGGATGCTATTCTTCGTGGTGTGATTGATGTATATAGCGAAAAATTTAATTCGATTATAGGGCTATATAATACTGGAAATACATTTGATACTTATCGCGCATTATGTGACTTAATTAAAGGTGACTTAGATGATTTTATAACAAAACTAGAACCTCTTAATATCCTCTATCGAATGCGACCTTCTGAAGAATATATGAATTTAGAGCGGAAGGACCTTTTTCATAACCCTTTTAATAAATTAGAAAATATATCTAAACAACGTTATAGCATTGATGGATTCCCTTGTTTATACTTAGGCTCTTCGCTATATGACTGCTGGATGGAAACAAGGTGCCCAGATATATGGAAAGTTAATTTTGCTGCTTTTAGGAATCAAAAAGGGCTATATTTTTTTAATGTTGATTTTCCTTCTAAAATAGAGAAAGAAGGCCACTTTTTACAGATTATTTTATTCTGCTTGTGTTCCATTAAAGTGAGTGATGATAAAAAGAAACATAAATTTGAATATATATTTCCAGAATTGCTTTTGCACTCAATTATTAGTATAATGAATGATAATCATCCCCCAGCTTGTTCCCATAAAATTAGTGGAATAAAATATTTATCATCATTTTATTATGATTCAAATGATTTTTATCAGAATAAACAGATTTTGTATAACTATGTTATACCCGTTAAGGCAGTTGATAGTAGTGCTATATTTTGTCCTGTTTTAAAAGATATATTTAAAGTTTCAGAAGTGAATGCTTTATATAAATACAAACTTCGGTCAATTAGTTTTACTAAGAATAAGACTCGTGCAAATCTTTATAAAGAATCATTATTTTCTCAAATAGAGAGAACTTTGATCGATTTTGAGTTCATACAAGATTGACTAATGCCAATTTCTCATAATATGCTTAGATGGAGTCACTTCCTCCAAAATAAGCTTGCTGATGCAGAGTCCTTTTTAATGATAAGATATTGAATTTATTCTTGGAAAGATTGTATAAATTAGACCTCTGTGTAATTTTTTATTCTACATATTTTGATCTCTTCAATGTTCTGTTTGACACTACGTACAATAAAATTGCAACTATGACTTCGTGCTGGCTTGTACCGGCCGCACGAAGTTCTATGTATTAATAGCAGCTAATTTTTATATCTTTTTAAGTCGTAAACACTTAAAAGTTTTCTATAATCTGTTGAATTTGTTGAGGTGCTTTTTCTTAAATAATTTTCAATATCATCTAGTTTTATATTTCCTCGAAATGTATTCCAGATAATTGCATTCATTTTAAATGATTGAGAAATATGATTATCATTCAAAATATTTGAAATGGAAACATGTTTGATTTGGCACTGTAGAGTCATGTTTCTTATGTATAATTCTATATTTGTAGTTTGCTGTTGTTTGAGTTTTTCTGTCGTTTTTAGTTCTGAATTAATTTTCTCAAATCCAAAAATTGGGAAATATTGCGTACTTTGAATATTATATTTATCAATAAGGAATAGTAGCTGTTTATTAGACTCATCAATAATTTTGAAATAATTTGAGAGTAACTCAGGTACAGTTTCATAATGATAACTTATGGTCTTAGTAGATCCAATTGCAAGAATTTTATCTCCATTTTTCAATGTGTCCAAATCTTCAGTAATGCTAACTTTTATTTCACCACCGCTATAAATTTCTTTGACAATATTTTGTACTTTTCTGATATCAAGTGCTGTTACTGGTAAATGTAAACTAGAAATTGAGTCGTAAATTAAAGTGAAATTATCGGTTCTAATTTTATTAATTCTAATAGTAAGTCCCCCTTCAAGGACTATATCATGCTCACTAATTATTTCGTTATTAATGTCTTTTCCATACTCAACAAGCAGGAAATTATTTTTAATCTTACTTGCTAAGTCGGAATTAGGTTCGACATAAGAAAATATTGTTTTTAAAATCTGTTTTATATTATCATCCCCAACACTATAACCTAAAAATATTATTGGATTATGTATAAATAGCGATAACAATTGTGCTCTAATTAACTCATATCTATTATCAAATGCTTCGTAGTCTTTTTCTGTAATAATAATTTTGTCCGGATTTTCAAAGCACCCATGAATCTTATATACGGAGCCATATGGATTACTTAGAAGAATATTGTTTCCTATTAGTTTCGTGAATTCAAAAACTTCTTCAATCAAACCATCGTAATTAGTGGTAATAACAGAACTGATGTTTTTTCGTATTTTCTTTAGACTTTTCAGTTCTTCAGACATATCTTCTCGAAACTCAAGTTTTGAAAATAATTCAGCAATATATATTTTAAATCTGCTTAAATTAATTTCTTTAGCCATACTTTCATAAAATGTGTCATTAATTCGTTTGAATTTTCCATTTCTATCTTTTTGTAGATCAGCATTGAACTTTTCTTCAATAATAGAAGCAACCTTTGAATAATTAAACTTTTCATTATTCTGACATTGAGATTTAATGTCAAAATAGTACTCTGTATTTCCTGTTAAACTAAATGCAATCTTACTTAATAAGTCATCCCACGTATATGAGTTTTTTAAATATCTCAAGCTAATTCCAGTTCCTACAAAAAGTATAGGGTGATTTCTATACTGAGAAATAAAGTCTTTTACATTCATAAATGAGTTTGAATTTGTCTGATTATCTTCGTTTTATTTTTTTTATTGGTCGCTAACGACCGAGGCTATGGATCTCTAATTAACTATACACCTAACTTTATATTACTACCGTTGTCTTTGGCTGGAAAGTACTATGTGCTAAAAATTTAACAGAAGTGCTCATACAGGAATTAAACTGTTGTTCAGCTATTGATCCTTTGTAATTCTTTCGTCTAAAGAATCGCCCAAATGTAGTGTTATTTTTTAAATTTACAATATAATTCATTTTTTATTTTAAAATTTATATAATACATTCTTTATTTGGTTGTTATAGCTATAAAATGTCGATAGTTTTGGATTCTTTATGTCCCATAGTTAAACTGCCACTAACATGAGTTTGGCATTATGGTGGGTAAATAGCTCAGAAGTGATTTATGTTTTTTTGGGATATTTTTTATTGTTCAATTCTCTAATTGAATATTTAGTCTTATTTTTGCCACAAAAAAGTAAAATGACATTCGACGAAGCTGTATCCATGATGGACCGAATAAAAGACATTGCTATCGGTGCTCCTATAAAAGGAAATTCCATTCAGTCCTTATTCATTGGCCCTACTGATTGGGAGTTAATGACAGTCTTTATGACTACCAGAGCACAAAAAGGAGAAGATGCGGCAATAAGTGAACTTCTTGGCACAAGCTTCTCCGTGTATGGTGTTTCTGTAACTTATATAGATTGTGGCATACCACGATGGGAAATGACCATCTTGGATAATTTCGAGAAGGTAATGAACAATTGATACCCAATTTTAGAATAAATATCTCCGTACCACTTCAATGGCATTCTCTACGCTGCGTACAACAACATATTTACTTCGACATGCTTCGGCTTGACGTTGGAATTCTTTCTGTTCCTCTGATTGCTTACCTTTGCCAGTCTTAAACTCTAATAGAAGGCTTGCAAATCCCTTTTTAGGTACCAGAAGAATAACGTCTGCAACTCCACGTTTGACACCTTGACGTTTCATATTAGCAGCTTCAATCTTATTCCTACTACCTCCATTCGGAACGGCAAACAAAAGTTTCTCTGGAATTTTTGGAAAAAATAAAGAAACTTCTTTAAAGAACTCTGTTTGTATATCCGCTTCGTCATGCTTAATAACTCTTTTTTTTCGGGATGGATTCTTTATCTCAGCATAACAATTGAAGCAGATAGCACCATCATCCGTATGAAAAACTGACACCGTTTCCCGACCACACTCTATACAAGTCTCTTTTGTCATTTTAGAAATGGATTAAATTGCTGCATCATTACTCTGTGTCTTATTTTCTTTTCTTCCTTTGGAATAGATATATTTGTGTTCGTCTTATTCCTGGATGATTTAATACTTACTATTAGCTTTCTTGCTAAATCTAGCTCCTTGTCATTGAGATCAAGGAGCATGTTTATAACTTCTTCTACTTTTTCCATCTTTAGTTAATAAGGGTTATTCACTAACCACTCACTTTCCATTATTACATGACCGCATTTGCAAGTATGTAGATAAGTAGAAAATGGAGCAGTTGTATAATCTTCTATCGCTAGTTCTATGCTGCCGCATTCCGGACATTTAATTTGCACTTCATTGATGCCGGTGAAATCCCAAAAACTTAATTTGCCTTTCACATTTTCAATTGGTTTATCGAAAATAATTGGGTTAGCAAGTACCCAATTCCAAACTCCTTTCTCTGCCCAAATTGACGGATGGTTAACAACGCAATCAACTATTTCAACAGATCCTATTATTGCTCCGTAATGGTCCCACACACAGCTAGCATCAAACCCAACTTTTTCATTTATCTTTTGCAATTGATCTTTGGTCAACAAATCAAATAAAGACTTCCCATATATAGGTCTTTTAGCTGAATGAATTAATATTCTACCTCTAAAGTTGGTCTTCCATGTCCTATTCTCAATGTCTTTGATTCCGTGGGCAATTAATGATGCCCACGGTTGTTTTATTGATAATACTTTCATTTTATAAGCCCTTTCTGTCTATATACCTGTTCTACTATCTTGGCTCCTTTATCCAATCCATCTTTATATGAATCTACATGAAGGAAAAGGAATCCAATTATAATTAATAATACTCCTACTGACACTCGCCAAGCGGGCATGATTATTGAAAAAGGTTTGAACGTTATTTCTATATGTCCTAAGTATAAAAAGAACATAATACTGATAATGATATACACTGTAATTTTCATGATTATATTATTTTAATCTGTTCCACATTCTAATTGCTTCGAAAGGATGTTTTAAAAGTTCTATCAATATCTTTTTTAGTTCAGGAAAAAGAATAGCTACCTCTTGTTGGGTATACCACTTATTCCAGAATTTACGGTACTTTGTAAATAGCTCAGCCTCCTTTTCATCCCCGGTTAATAAGTGTCTATGAATTATAATCCCTCCATGTATGAAGAAAACTTCAACTTCGTGAAAGTCTCCATTATTATGTTGCTGCTTTACTGTTATCTGCGCTTTTGACATATCTTGATTCTTTATTTAAAACTATGAAAACTGGAAGGATGGTATTCGCATTCTTCCAATGATACTTCTAAGAACTTAGCATCCTTAATAGCATTCCATGTAGCCTTACGTTGTTTATCTAGATACATGCATTCAAAATTTAGATTAGCACTCGCATTTTGCATGGCTTTTGGTGTGTTATTGGTTGGGTTCATATTAAATGATTTATCGCTTAACTTATTCACCTTTTGAATATTGTTCTTTAACGCTTTCAGCTGACCGATAACTATATCAATCTGCTTTATTTCTTCTGTATTATTCATCATCTTCTTGATTAAATATGTTAGCAATCATATCTACAATATTTTCTTCTATCGCTTCAGTAGAGCCAGTGACAGCGTTTGCAATACCTTTCTTCATCTGAATGATCTTGTAAACTTTTTCGTCAATAGTTTTACGTCCAAGAAAATAGTAAACTGTAACACTGGATTTTTGCCCTATACGGTGTGCCCGGTCTTCACATTGACAACAGTCAGCGTACGTCCATGGAAATTCGACAAAGGCAACATTAGAAGCAGCCGTAAGGGTTAAACCAACACCAGCAGCTTTTATTGAACAGATTATGATATCTACTTTTGGATTATTTTGAAAGGCATCAACAGCCTTTTGTTTTTCATCAGCCGTATCTCTTCCGGTAACAGATACAGCAGTAGGGAAGCATTGCTTCAGCTGATCTACAACCTCATGAAGTGAGCAAAAGAGAATTATTTTTTGGTTGTTTTCCTGGAAGTCTTTTACGAATTCGATAACCTCGCGTACTTTACCACGGGCGGAAATCTGCCTAAGTATATTGATGCGGACCATCACTTCACCCTTCATTGCACGTGCTATCTTTTCATCATCAGCATCTTTATATTTTTGTAAATAAGTAATAAGATCACGTTCTGCATCTTTATATTCCTTCCTGTTTGTAATTTCGCAGGTCAGCACTTGGCGTATCTTATCAGGAAGATCTTTAAGAACCTTCGTCTTTTCCCGTCGGAACATACAGTGCATCCATAGCTTATAGTTTAGTTCCTTCAAATTAGAAGATTCATTAGGCCCGGTACAATAGCGATTAACAAAGTTCTTATATCCTCCGAAATCTTCCATGCGGCTCAGAATAGATAGTTGGGGAATTAAATCCTTTGGCTTATTTACAACCGGTGTACCAGTGAGCTCTATGATCCACTCTTTACCAGATGCGATTCCTTTGCAAAATTTGCTTTGCTGAGTACTTGAAGATTTACATCGGTGGCTTTCATCTATTATGATCGATTTGAACAGTTGTACTGTTTGCCGGAACTCAACATCACGAAGTGTCCAGCCTTCAGACTTCTTGATGCGCTGAACAAAATACTTTTTCAAAGATTCATAATTTACAATAAATACCTGGTACATTCCTGTCTGCCAGAAGAACGGCCACGTGTCGCGGACATTATCTGTCAAAACCATTGCTTTCTTATCAGTAAACTTAGTCCATTCTCTTTCCCAGTTAATCTTTAGAGAAGAGGGGCAAATCACTAAGCAAGGAAATGCTCCGGCCAGATTGATTGTTGCTATACTTTGAAGCGTATTATGAGTTACAATATAGTCATTGGTGAGATATAAATGATCGGGGGCGGAAACCTTTATGCACTGACATTCTTCGTCATTTAAATATTCTACTGATTCAATATAGCGAGTAACTTTGAACATTTTATAGAGTTTCCAACTTTTAGTTTTGTAAGATTCAGAACTGAAAGGACAGAATGTGGTTCTGATATTTATTTGATACTCTATACCTTTATCCTCATGTGTCCTGTCGTAAAGATGAATTATAGCAATGCCGCCCAATGATTCAACTAATTCTCGTATCTGTTCGGCCAATTTAGTTGATGTTGTGTGAAATATAGTCCTATTTTTAATGCAACTTCCGTCCGTATCCATTAATCCGGCAAGCAGAGATTTACGTTGAGACACATCTCCTTGCATATATTGGAACGGGATATGCTTTTCAGCACTTAGTACATTAATATTTAATCGTCTAATCTCATCAAGATATATATTAGAATGATGGTATTTATCGTATCCGTTTACAATCCGAAATTTTGTAATATCAGAGTATCTATCCTTTGAAATGCTTAAACTTTTATCTATTTCAGTATTGATTTTCTTAATGATATCCTCTTTTTCTTGTGGTAATGACAATTCTATCGAATTATTTGATAAAGCTCCATCTCCTAATAATGCACCCATTGTGTATGAAGGAATAATATACTTTTTAGAAGGAAATTGAACAGGTTCACATATTGGAATCTCCCATTTTAGAGACGGTTTTCTACAAGACAATTCACGTTTAGGATTGGTTTTGTTGTATATTCCTAAATCAAGCAACTCTTGTAATGTTTTCACTGTCCATCCTTTGTCTCTCCGTCGCCTATTCTGATCTCGTACACACCAAAGGTGCTCAAGCCCTGATTCGGTTGATGTACCATCTGAAAATGTAATATTATAGAGAGGTTTTACACCTTGTGGATAAATGTATTCAACATTATAAATACATCCATCCCGTCCGAATACTTCCCCCCCAATCTGTAAATCTTTCATTTTTACAAACCCATAAGGTGTTGATACAAGAGAGTTTATACTTTGAAATTTTCCGAGGCCGGGTTCATCGGTGTTCATAAAGCGCTTGAGTTCCAATCCTCTTTGTATTCCTTCAAGTTGATAGGGATACGGTTCTATCTTAAGCCCATGAGCTATATCAAGAGAATGAAGTTCTGGTAAGTTGTAAGCAATATCTTCTTCTTGATTTATTTGTTGATCTCCCCAAGTGACTGGTTCAAATTGCCGTATCTGATAAGCCATTCTTTCAAGTTCAACTCTCTTATGAGAGGGCACAGTCCATACCTTACGTGCGGAATCATATCTACGACCATCTATAGATTTTATTTTATCTACAATAGTTGGCCGGTATCTGAACTGAAGCTCATAAAATCCATTTGATTTTAAAATTATATTCATGTCTAGTTATATTTACGTTGCTTTATCTAATAATGCAAGATGTTAATATTTCAGCATCACAATCTCCACTTATTTCATATATGCGTTTTTTTATGTCTTCATCTGATATGTTAATGCCAAACGTATCATCAGAGTCAAAATCAAGCAATAATGTTTTTACCTTTTTACCTTTTTTGTAACTAACGATAATGAAATATCTGCGAATCATTTTTGCAATCATAAAAATGTCCTTTCTGATTAAATTTGAAAGGCTCAACAGGGTGAACATCTATTTAATTGCCGGATTCTTACCAGCCCTGCATATAGCCTTTATTGTTTATTAAGCTGTTTCATTAAATACGGTTGCCGGTTCAATAGTCATAGACTTTTTACCTTTTCCCTTACCTTTTGGCTTCTTATCACTCACTCCATCAACTCCGGCTTCTGCAGGCACATCAGATTCAAAATCTAATGTTTCTTGCTTAATTCCATACTTCTCGGAGAATAAGTACTCGGATACTTCCCAGTCACAACCTTGAATAGCAACATCAAGTTCTGAACCAAAAGGATATCCGTCCATATTCTCAGTTAAGAATTTTGTAAATGGAGCAATCAGATTTAGAACTTGGCCAGACTTCAAACACTTGATACCAATAAGAGTCACTCCAGCACTTTCATCACTGCCACCATGAGAATAACCGGTTACTGTGTATTTGGCAATTTCTTTAGCAATCTCTTCTGGAAATTGAGACGAGTTAATATTGCCAGCGTTGAAAAGTTTAGCTTCCGGCTGTTCCGTGATGGTAACTAAAAAAGGAACAAGAGCCTCAAATGCAGCTTTCAAATCCGCATGCACAATTTGATCACACTTCTTACTAACGTCATTAGAGTAGTTCGCTTCCAGGAACTTCTCCTTGTAAGAAGCCTCGCAACGTTCGTTTTTTACTGTTGCTTTTTCGATAATATTTTTTGCTATTTCCATATAAAATAAATTAATATCTATCAATATTGATATTGTGAATGGTACAGGAGTTGAACCTGCCTCTCTGTTTTAGCGCGCATTTGCCAGTGTTTCTGCCACGAATACTTACCATCCTTTTACTATTCGTTTTTCGTCTTGATTGCTACGTATACACTAAGTGCTACGATCATTATGCATCCGGTCATTGCTAGTGCGCTCTTTACCGGATTTCCACCAATTCCTATAATGATGATTGCTGCAAACATCACACATAGGCATTTAATTGATTGTTGTTTATTCATGATTCTATCTCCTTCCATTATTGGCCATTCCAGCCATTTTCATTTCTTCCTTCGCCTTACTAATCACTGTTACACACCATGAAAGTTGGTGAGTGGCTGTTCTATTGTTGCGTTCGCACCAGTTTACAAGGAAGCGTTCTTCTTTGCATAAAGAATCAATAAGAGCGTTTACAGCCTTAGCAGTTATTTTGCTATCTTTTGCTGTTTCTCGAAGAGTTTCAAGTACTTCTGATTTCATTGCTTCGTCCAACCAGTACTTAGCATCTGCAAGCATTTTACCAGTTCGTGCTACATATACAGCCAGACTATTTCCACGCATCAGAGCTTCTTCTGGATTTTCACTCATTGTAATATTGAGGAACTTATCTATTTCAGTAAGTTCCGCTTCAATTCTGTTTTTTGGTGTGATGTTCAGGATCATTTTCTTATTATTAAATTACATTATTAGCATCCAGTACTTGAATGCGAGTTCGTCGTACTTTTCTTTACCTTTTAAATATATTGGGTCGCCTCTTTTTATGAAGGTTTTGAATATTTTGCAGTTCTTTTTGCTGATGGCATAAATGAAATCTTGTTGACTCCCGGCAATGTCCATGTACCAGGCCCGGGACCTGTCCCAGTCGAAAAAGTCCAGAGCTTCATTAAATTGTTTTTGTGATTCTGCGAATGTGGTTTTTAAATCTCCACCAAAACCATAAGCAGATAACCAAAAATCCCACTTGCATCTTGTATCAAGAGAGTATTTGAATTCACCATAATTAAACTCTTGGTTTTTGTTAACCATGAACTTCTGGGTATCTGCTTTTTCAAGTACTTGAGCAAGAAAAGTGTCCCGGCGTGCTTCCATACGAAGAGACTTTCTCATTTCCAATCCTAGCGAAAAGTCCTCTTCGGAATATCGAACATCGTCAACCAACCTACTATCGTAGCGTACTCTGTTATTTTCGGTTATCAAGGCATCAACCAGTGTTCCAAACTTGAAGGCTTTTTCCTTATCCCCATATTGTGTACGGGGATAAAGAAAGTTCTTCAATTCTGTCAGGTCAGAGTTACTTACCTCACCTCTATTAAAGTATTCGTCAGGATTACTCATGGCTATTTGGCTTTTACGTCTTCTTCATAGATGACATACTGAGATTTGATATGTGCATCTTCCTTGTTTGCTTTCTTCTCACAGAAGGTTATCATCTTCTTATGAATCTTTTCAAGTTCTTCTATAGGAAGAGACTGACCTTCGTTAAGCCACCACATTTGATATATTTCCAGTATTCCGGCAGGGTTAAGAACTTTAATCTTTTCAGTAACCTTTGCTTTTATAGGAGCAGGAGCAAGGGTTGCCGCTGAGGCGTCAAAGAGTGAATTCATTTGACCAACTTGTGCAGCTGCTAAAGAATCAATCTTTTGTTTTTCTTCTTTCTGTTTAGCTTCCAACTCACGTTGTTGACGTTCTTTTTCTTCACGGTCTTTACGCTCTTTTTCAGCCTGTTCAGCAGCTTTGGCATTCGTTTTGCGTAACTCTTCATTCTCCTGTAGCTCTTTAAATTTAGATGACAATCGATCTATGAATGATTGTCTCAAATCTTCCATATCGAAGCGATATTGTTGTGAGAAAGATTCATACTTTCCTGAAAATGCTTCTGCTTTAATTGCGCCTTTTGTCATGGCATCCAGATAGTAAGTTGTAAGTTCCTTACGGAATTGGTTGAAATGCTCTATAGGATACACGAGAGACCAGCCACGAATGAGTTTAGCTTTGATGTCGTAATTATCAAATGTTATTGATTCCCATGCAGATGCTAAGTCGCCTGATTGAGAATTGAAGTAAGCATTATAGTACCTATTTAATTCAAGCTCTAAAGCATTTTTATAGCTTACTTTTTCGTTATCAATATTAGCCTTACGAAGAGATTCTTCTTTTCTTTTCTTCTCTTCTGCAAATTTCTTTGCTGCATACTGATCACGCATGAATGAGAGTTTCCCTGGAATGGTCATACCATCTTTAAGGTCAATGTTTGATTCAAGAGTAGTAAATGTTCTACGAATCTGATCGAACAATTGTGTAAGAGGTTTACGACGCTCTTCCATCTTGGCCTTTGTGACTCTGATTTTATCAAGATACTTTGCTACTTCTGTGTCGAGGGCATCATTGAGTCCTCCTGCACCTTGAATGGTATCAAGAAGGCATTGGCCGGCCTGATTACTTTTTTCTACTGAAGTCTGGTTCCGATTAAGTGAATCGGGTGCTGTTTGAATAATAGAAGTGAATTCTTCTACTTTAATTAAATCTGTTACCATAATATTTGAGTTTTAGAGTTTAAAATCCTTCTTCTTCATCTGCTTGTGTAACTGGAGCGGCTACGGCTTCAGGCTCTGGTTCATCTGTTGGACCAAATGGAGCGGGTTTAGATTCGATCTGATCTCTATTAGGAATCTCTTCTGCAATTCCATAGTCAATAACGGGCTCTTCTTCCGTTGTCTCCATGATAGTATACTGACCTGTACGAACTTTTTGGTAGGCGTCAAATGCATGCTTTATCATTTTATTCTCAAGAAATCCAGGATCTATCCCACCATTAGCTGATGAATATAGAGCATTAGCTTTTCCTTCTATCTTGTGCCCGTCTTTCCAGTATGAGTTACTGTTTTCAGAGTATTTAGCGAGTCTTTGAATGTCACCTTCAAGGAGCCATTGATAATCTTCTGAACTATCCATGCGGATAATGCGGATGAATGCGCCAATTACTTTGCTGGATTTCCGGGGAATGGCGGCAGAATAAGTAATTCTTTTAACTCCATTATCTAAACCAATAGCGAAAATATCGCCTTCGTAAACGACAACTGGATTATCAGCATATCTAATCTGTCCGGAACGCATACGCATGAATAACTCGCCATAACCGGTAACAGACACATTCGCTCTCTTCTCATACTCGTCATATCCTTTATCGTTTTTATACCCTGTTTTAACTTTACGAGGAATCAAATAACACTGAGCATGGCTGGTATTATCAAGTGATAAACCATTCACTGCCATATCAAGAAAACAACCATATAAAGACATTTTGGAACATTCGGCAACTCCGGGGTTTTCACGGAGAACTTTTTGGAAGTTGAATACTTCTTTGTTGTAAATCTGTTCGCCCATCTGAGAGCCCCAGATGGCGTTGTACATTTGAATGAATTTTGCTTCTACCTTTTTATTCTCTACGATTTTGGTAGCAGGAAGAGCATTCAGTTCTTCCACTTTTACTTGAATTGCGTTTGACATATAATTTTTATTTTAGTTGTTGATAACTTCTGATTTAATCTCCGGAATACATACCTCTGGCATATTCGAGCATGATGCCTTCGTCTATTATGGTTGGTTTGTATTCCTTTCCTTTAATTTCATTGAAAGTTGCAGTAGGAGAGGGCATATTTCTTTTTCGCTCTTCCTCTTCTTCCTTTTTCTTATCAAGTGCATCTTGAAGTGCCTGTAGTCTATCAGATGTTTTAATATTGAATTCTTTCATAGCGCATGGTCCATTAATGTTTTAATAATATTGTCCGGTACCTTATTCTGTATATCGTACATCGAACTTGCAGTTTCAAGCTCTGACATTTTCACATAGTATTTACCTCTTGTTTGATTTTGAGCAGGATAGAATTTAATCCATGCCTTTTTTCTCCATTCTTGGATAAGTCGTTTACTATATATTTTTTCTGCCTGAGTGATGGTGACCACTTCAGTTAGTAGCCCAAGAGCTTTTAGCGTTTGAATGGTTCCGATCCTCATGCTTCTTGCTATTATTGTTTCTAAATATCTTTCTCCCATTATCTTATTTTATTTAGTTCGTATCTTTTGTTTTTTGCTTTATAAAGGACTTGAGCTTATTTTTTTACGACTGAAACACATCAGCATCTCTATGCTATGCTGCCTGTTATTTTTTGATTTTAGAATTCATATTCAGATGTTTCTTCGATTCTGTTTTTGCCTATTCTTGTTCGTCTTGCATATCTGCAATAGTCTTGATCAAGGGCAATCTGTGAAATGAAAAGAGCAAGGAACGAGAGAGCAATGATTGATCTTTGTAGTTGACCGAAGTCAATGTTTAGAGCAAATACTCTATTTAACCACCATGATCCAAGCTCATTTAATTTGCTGGTACCAGTCTTTTTGTAGGCTTTATCCAACAGTACGTTGACTGTCCCATAAGCGGTACCAAGACGATCGGCCATTTCCTTTTTTGCAAGCCCGCAAGCTGCAAGTCCGGCTATTTGATTTTCACGCTTTGTGAGTTGTGAATTAACCTGTAATTCCATTTTAATTGGCTGATAAATTATCTGCGGCTTTGGATATTTTATCCAAGGCATTGTGGTTTTCTTCAGCCAACTTTACAGCATATTCGAGAACCTGTACTGCATATTTTGATTTCAGGTTTTTGTCACGACGGCGGTTAATAATATTATTGACTGTTCCCATTGTGCATCCTACCTGATCGGCAATTTTCTTTTGCCATCCTGATGGTAGGTTTGCTTTAATCGTTTCTAATTGCTTATCCATATGTCTTATTTTTTTAGAGTAAATAATCTATTTTGTAAAAAATATCTTTATTTTATTTGTTGGTTACACTACTTTTTGCTTAACTTTATAGTGCAAATATAAAATAGTTCCACTATACTACCAAATATTTATAGTAATATTATTATAGTTAACTATAATTATTTTATAATCAATTGATAATCAGGATATGAAAAAAGGAGAAAAATTAAAGGATTTAATTGCTAAAAAGAATATTAATATAGAGGAATTTGCGACTCATATTGGCGTTAGCGTTTCTAGTGTATTCAAATACTATAATAAAGAGCATTTTGATTCTGAATTACTGGAAAAATTTTGTAGTGAGTTAGATGTGCCAATCTCCTACTTTTTTGATGAATATAAAACCTCTCAGAATGCAGGTCGTTCAAATGTAATGGTTGGTAGAGATAATAATGGACGCATTCAGATCGATGACTGTGAAAATAAACTTGACGATGCTTTAATGGAGATACGTCATTTAAAAGCGGAGATTGCAGGAAAAGATAAATTATTGGAAGAAAAAGAACGATTGATTAGCGTATTAATGAAGAAATAACTAAATAAAAGAATTAATGAAAAAAATTAAACTATTTATTTTATTATTATTTGTACCTATATATATAAATGCACAGGATAGTCCTGAAACCGTAATTGATGATCTATTTGGAGTAAAGCAACTATTTCCTTTTGGATATAATTCTTCCAATGCTGACTTTATTAGCTATAATAATGATATAAAGAAAGCATCAAAAATAAATGGAAATGATTTTATATCTTCTGTGAAGTACCTAAGCAATGGTTCTACAAAGGTATCAACTGTAATAGTGGAATTAAAATACGGTAAGAAGAACAAGCTTATTGCAAACATCCTACCTAAATTATCTGGCCATGAAGAATATCTTCAAACTGGATCATGGAGTTCATCAAAGGAAGACCTCTATTGTTATAAAGATTACGTTCTTGCATTCCAAAGGAATCAGATAAAGATAACATGTTATGATTTTGCTAATACAGATAGGAGTTATGATGAATTTGAGAAGATGCATTCCGTATTTATGAAACCCGACTTTGAATTTTTTATGGTAGGTCATGGAGCATCAATATTCTATTTTTCATACTTTAAAATTAAGGATATAAAATCAATAAGCTTAATATTTGAAACTTCAAACTTTGATTGGATGTTCGCCAGAGATGCAAAGATACTATTAGACAATGGAGATGTGATTGATATTAAACTCGTGAGAAAAACAGATGTTAGCAGAAGCCTAAACGCTTCTTTTCCATGTAATGAGTTTTGTGTTGGCGATATACCTATAGATAAGGTGGAAACCATCTTATCCCAAAAGAATGCTAAAGTAAGAATTTCAGGAGATAATTTCAATGAATCATTTTTATTTAATCCAGCATCAAAATCTTCTCTAAGAATAGCGTATAATGAATTGTTAAAGAAATAGTGGAAAATGAATGAAATAGATAAAGATAAATTAATGATTGTCAAAGGCTGTAGAGAATTCCAGATGTGCCGTTGCAAAAGCGTCTTCGGACGAATAGTTAAACTATATTAGATTATATAAGATAATGGAGTTATTCAATTTTTTATTTAAACAAAAAGAGATTTCGAATTCTTCTAAAGATGCTTTAAATGATATTAAAGAGAATATTCTAGAACCGACGAAAGCAGTAGATACTCAAGAAAAGTCCAAATTAACTAACAATCAAATTAAGCAACTTATTGATTATATTGCGAAGGAGGAAGTTGGCTATAATGACTATTTCGTTGAAGATGATGCTGATTTAGGACGTTTGGATCCTCTTTTTGAAGATGCTGCCCGTTTAGTGGTAATTCACCAACAAGGCTCCACGTCATTGATTCAACGCAAATTTGGCATTGGCTATAATCGAGCTGGTCGCATTATGGACCAATTGGAGAGAGTTGGTGTAGTTGGACTAATAGGAGATTCAAAAGCACGTGATGTACTTTGTCTCGATGAGAATGATTTAGAATCTCTCCTATCAAATTTATGCACATGTAGTTCTTCAACAACAATATGTAATTTGTCTCAAGATGAGCTCGGAGTTTTTAAGTTGGAACATATCGATGAAATAAATGGGAAAATAGAATATTATTTATCTCTTGTTGAGGAAAAAGAAAAAGAAATCATGCGCCAAGAGATTGAAGTAGAAAAAGAGAAAATAAAACAGGAATTGGCTCGAAAGAAAAGATCAAGAGATATTCGAGAAGCTGCGATGAAGGAGCTTCTTGAAGATGGAGTTGTTGATAGCGATTATCTAAAAAAACGTGAGCCTATTCCGCAAGAAGTTCAAGATGCTGTTTGGAACAGGGACGGAGGGAGATGCGTTAAATGTGGAAATCAAGAAAATTTAGAATTCGATCACATAATTCCATTTTCAAAAGGAGGTTCAAATTCCATACGCAATCTACAGCTTTTATGTAAAAAATGCAATCTTGAAAAATCAAACAAGATAGGTTAATAAACATATTATGAAAAAAAATATTTTTAATGGTAGTTGTATTGGTTTTTGTCGGATGCTCAAAAAATGATGAAGAAAAAGACAGTTTTCACCAAATACAAGTAACTGAATCAGAGCTGGAAATAAGTACAACAACATATTATCTTATCTTTAAAGACGAAAATATTAGAGCTTTAGAATACAATAAGTATGGATAATCATCTGTAACCAACATAAAAGCATAAAACAATGAGACTGATTGATATAAAAAGATACATAAAGATTGGAGAAGAAAAGTATAATCCAACGTTCAGCAATAGTAACGGGAATTATTATATAGACAACATTTTGTCTACAAAAGAAGCTATTGAAGCATTAAAAGAAGCAAATATATTGCCTTTAAAGAATATCAATGAATCGGGCTTTATAGCAGTTTTGGATTCTGCTTTTACAAATAGAATTGTCGTTAGTAATGCTCAATATAATTCTTTTCTAAGTATATCAGACAAGATAAAATTTATGATTGATGTATTAAATGATTGGATTGATGATTATGTAGTTTCAAGTGAAACTGAAAATACGATAAATATTAAGTTACCGACAATAAATAAGTTAAAAGAATTATCTACTGTTATTGATTTATTAGAAAGTTCACTAAATGAAATATCGAAAATAAATGATAAAGACGAAATTGTGGTTGAACAGGTTGATCACGGTAGTTTATGGGTTATTGTTTTTGTTGGGACTGCACTTAAAGTGATTACAAAGGCTATAAATGCTGCTTTAGATATTGCGAAAAAGAAGGTTGAATTAGATCAAGCAAAAGAATTGCTCAAACGGAGTAAACTTGAAAATAGTGCTATACAGAGGTTCGTTACATTACAAGAAAAAGTGATAGATCAATTACTTATTGAACATTCTTCTGATTTAGAAAAAAGTGATAAAGCAGTAAAAGGTCTAGCCAACGGAGAAAGAGAAATGAGATATAAAAAAGCATTGAAAGAATTAACTCAACTCATTTGTGCTGGCACTGAATTTCATCCAGCATTATTAGCTTCTCAAGATATAATTGAATCATTTCCTAAATTTGATAATCAAATTACTTTTAGAGCCCCTATAGCTGAATTACCACGTAACAATGACGTTGGGACTAATGATAGTCCAAAGGATAAAGAGCCCAATCAAAAGTAAGATTATTGGTGCGAATATTAATACGAAGAGAATGATCGTATCTAAAATGAAATGTAGCATGGCCTTTAAAAGTAAAGGGATGTACATAGCTCTAGTTAATATGGTTATTCTTTTGTATCTTTCTATAACGATTAAAAAGACAATTTTGATTCTTTCTAAATATGAGTCCATAGCTGTTTTCTCTTAAAATATAAAAGTATGAATGATATTTCTGATAAAGACAAACTGATTATTTCTCTCCGGCAACAGCTTCGGGAGTTAAATAGTAGGTGTAATGCACTTGAACAAGAGAATGCACTTCTTAAATATCAATTAGAAAAGCGAAAACGTCTTTTTAGAAGGCTGGTAAAAGCAGAGTGAATTTGAACTATTTTATAACTTATTAGCTTATTCCTTGTAACTTATTGAAATAAAGCTGGGTCCGAAAGGCCTGTTTCTGCCTTACAAGCAGAGGGTCGGGGGTTCGAATCCCTCAACGCCCACCAAAAACGATAAGCCTTTCAAGTTTTACTTGTTGGGCTGTTTTTTTTATATCTTTACCTCTTTATTACAAACTTTTCCCAATTGTATATCTCTCTATTCAAATAAAAGCACTAATTTTGCAGTCTGATAATTATCATTACATTATGAAACTTGATTTACTTACGGCTATCTCACCGATTGATGGTCGCTACAGAGGCAAAGCCGAGGCTTTAGCTACTTACTTTTCTGAATTTGCGTTAATTAAATATCGTGTGCAAGTTGAAGTCGAGTACTTTATCACCTTGTGTGAATTACCTTTGCCACAACTTAAGGATGTAAATGCAGATGTTTTTGAAATTTTAAGGGATAGTTATCGTAATTTTACTGAAGTTGATGCGCAACGTATTAAGGACATTGAAAGTGTGACAAACCATGATGTGAAAGCGGTAGAGTATTTTTTGAAAGAGAAATTTGATAAACTAGGCGGTGGTTTGGAGGAATATAAAGAGTTTATACATTTTGGACTCACTTCACAGGATATCAATAATACTTCTATTCCTTTATCTATAAAGGAGGCTTTGCAGAATGTGTATTATCCTTTGATAGAAGAACTTATTACGAAATTGAAACAATATGCAAGTGATTGGGCTGAGATTTCTATGCTTGCAAAAACTCATGGACAACCGGCATCGCCTACTCGTCTGGGTAAAGAAATCAGGGTATTTGTTTATCGTTTGGAACGTCAGTTGGCTATTCTTAAAGCAAGTCCTGTTACCGCAAAATTTGGGGGAGCCACGGGAAATTATAATGCGCATCATGTAGCTTACCCTTCGTATGATTGGAAAGCTTTTGGTGATCGTTTTGTTTCTGAAAAACTTGGATTGGAGCGTGAAGAATATACTACTCAAATCTCAAATTACGACAATCTTTCTGCTATTTTTGATGCAATGAAGCGGATTAATACTATTCAGATAGATATGAACCGAGATTTTTGGCAATATATATCTATGGGATATTTCAAGCAGAAGATAAAAGCAGGTGAAGTAGGTTCTAGTGCAATGCCTCATAAAGTGAACCCGATTGACTTTGAAAATGCGGAAGGAAATCTTGGAATGGCAAATGCTATTCTTGAATATTTGTCTGCAAAGCTTCCTATTTCTCGTTTGCAGCGCGACTTAACAGACTCCACTGTACTGCGTAATGTAGGTGTGCCGTTTGGACATATTGTAATTGCTATTCAGAGCTCTTTGAAAGGACTTGGTAAATTGTTGATTAATGAATCAGCTATTTACAACGATTTGGATAATTGTTGGAGTGTGGTAGCTGAAGCTATTCAGACAATTTTGCGTAGAGAGGCCTATCCGCATCCGTATGAAGCATTAAAAGAACTAACCCGTACTAATCAAACGATTACGGAAGCTTCTATTAAAGAATTTATTGAAGGACTCAGTGTTAGTGAGCAAATTAAAAAAGAATTGAGGGAGATTACTCCACATAATTATACCGGTATTTGATTTTATATAATAGGTATTTAGAGACAGGCCGCGAGGCCAATAGTTATAATTTTATTCGAATAAAGTAATGAGTACAGACAAGGAAAATTGGCGCGATTCTAACAAAGAGAGTAGAAGCACCGGCCGTGATGGTAATAAGTCTTTTAACAGAGAAGGATCTGGCCGTCGAGACGACAGCAAACCTTCTTTTAACAGAGATGGTAAGTTTAACCGCGAAGGACGATTTAATCGTGAAGGTGGTGATCGCCCTTCACGTCCTTCTTTTAACAAAGGGAGTAATGATCGCCCCAGTTTTAATCGTCCTTCCCGTCCATATAATAAGGAGAGTGGTGATCGTCCGAGTTTTAATCGTGAGGGTGAAGATCGTCCACGTCCCTCTTTTAATCGTGAAGGCGGAGATCGTCCACGTCCCTCTTTTAACCGTGAAGGCGGAGATCGTCCACGTCCCTCTTTTAATCGTGAAGGCGGAGATCGTCCACGTCCCTCTTTTAACCGTGAAGGCGGAGATCGTCCACGTCCCTCTTTTAATCGTGAGGGTGGAGATCGTCCACGTCCCTCTTTTAACCGTGAGGGTGGAGATCGTCCACGTCCCTCTTTTAATCGTGAGGGTGGAGATCGTCCACGTCCTTCTTTTAACCGTGAGGGTGGAGATCGTCCTCGTCCTTCTTTTAATAGAGAAGACAAACCTTGGAGAAATAATGATAATCAAGAAGGAGAAAGTGGAGATCGTCCAAGATTCCGCCATCCTCAAAGTAATTATGGTAATCCATCTATTCCCAGAGAAGGTCGGGAAGGTGATGTCTCTCGTCGTCCTAGATTTACGTCTAATGATGCCAGACCTCAGGGCTTTTCACGTCCAGTTCGCAGAACGAGTGATGATTATGATCCTAATGCGAAGTATAGTGCAAAGAAGCAAATTGAATATAAAGAGCAGTTTACTGACCCTAATGAACCTATTCGTCTAAATAAATATCTCGCAAATGCGGGCGTTTGTTCACGTCGTGAAGCTGATGAATTTATTACAGCTGGAGTTGTTTCGGTAAATGGTGAAATAATAACAGAACTTGGTACTAAGGTGAAGCGCACTGATACAGTGAAATTTCATGAAGATACGATAAGTATTGAACGTAAAGTTTATGTCTTATTGAATAAGCCTAAAGACTGTGTAACTACCTCCGATGATCCTCAAGCCCGCCTTACCGTTATGGATTTGGTAAAAGGTGCGTGTCAGGAAAGAATCTACCCGGTAGGTCGTCTTGATCGCAATACTACAGGAGTATTATTGTTGACTAACGATGGTGACTTAGCTTCCAAACTAACGCATCCTCAGTTCTTGAAAAAGAAAATTTATCATGTTTATATTGATAAAAATGTGACTAAGCATGATATGGAACAGATTGCTTCTGGTGTGCAATTAGATGATGGAGAAATTCATGCAGATGCAATAAGCTATGCTACTGAAACAGATAAAGATCAGGTAGGAATTGAAATCCACTCTGGTAAAAATCGTGTAGTCCGTCGTATTTTTGAATCACTTGGATACAAAGTAATTAAACTGGATCGGGTATTTTTTGCTGGATTGACTAAGAAAGGTCTTCGTCGTGGGGAATGGAGATACCTCACCGAGCAGGAAGTAAATATGCTTCGAATGGGCGCTTTTGAATAATAAAGAATGGGGGTATATCGAAAATGTACCCCTACCTTATATAATAAATGTATATAAAAGATTTTTATGAAAAAGATTAGTAGAACAAGAATTGTCGATGTTCTGAAGATGGAAAGTTTTGGAACAATTGTGAATGTGAAGGGATGGGTTAGAACTCGCCGAGGCAGTAAACAAATTAACTTTATCGCCTTGAATGACGGTTCTACCATTAATAACGTTCAAGTTGTAATAGATGTCGATAAATTTGGAGAAGAATATTTAAAGCCGATTACTACCGGAGCATGTATTAGTGTAAATGGCGAGTTGGTAGAATCACTTGGACAAGGGCAAAAAGCAGAGCTTCATGCCTGTGAGGTGGAAATTTTGGGAACGGCAGACCCTACTACTTACCCATTGCAAAAAAAAGGACATTCCATGGAATTTCTTCGTGAGATAGCCCATCTTCGTCCACGTACTAACACCTTTGGTGCCGTGTTTCGCATTCGTCACAATATGGCTATTGCAATACACTCCTTCTTTCATGAACGAGGTTTTTTTTATTTTCATACTCCTATAATCACAGCTTCCGACTGTGAAGGGGCTGGTCAAATGTTTCAGGTCACAACAATGAATCTTTATGATTTGAAAAAAAATGAAGATGGATCTATTGATTATGATAATGATTTCTTTGGTAAGCAAGCTAGTTTGACAGTTTCAGGACAGTTGGAAGGCGAACTTGCAGCAATGGCAATGGGTTCTATTTATACTTTTGGCCCTACATTTCGTGCTGAAAATTCAAATACTCCCCGCCACTTGGCAGAATTCTGGATGATTGAACCGGAAGTAGCCTTTAATGAAATAGAAGAGAATATGCAATTGGCCGAGGATTTTATCAAATATTGTGTAAAGTGGGCTTTGGATAACTGTATGGACGATATTCAATTTCTTAATAATATGTTTGACAAAGAGTTAATTGCTCGCTTGCAATCGGTGTTAAGCAATGATTTTGTCCGACTTTCTTATACTGAAGGAGTGAAAATATTGGAAGAAGCGGTGGCAAAAGGGCACAAATTTGAATTCCCTGTTTTTTGGGGAGCTGATCTTGCTTCGGAACATGAACGCTATTTAGTGGAAGATCATTTCAATCGTCCGGTGATTCTTACGGATTATCCGAAAGAGATCAAATCTTTCTATATGAAGCAGAACGAAGATAAAAAAACAGTTCGGGCAATGGATGTTCTTTTCCCAAAGATTGGGGAAATAATTGGAGGTTCACAGCGTGAAGAAAACTATGATAAATTGTATCAGCGGGCTCAGGAAATGGGTGTCCCTACAAAAGATATTTGGTGGTATCTGGATACTCGCCGCTTTGGTACTGCACCTCATTCTGGTTTTGGCTTGGGCTTTGAACGGCTCTTACTTTTTGTTACAGGTATGACAAATATCCGGGATGTAATTCCTTTCCCCAGAACACCTCGCAACGCAGAATTTTGAGATTGCATGTTTTATAATATGTATGAAGGATGGCACAATTTTAGATTTGTCATCCTTTCTTTTGTGTGCTTATATTTTTAGTAGATATCTTCTGAAATTTTTATGTAGAATAGAACTGAAAAAGGCTTTAATTTATTCTCTTGTAAGCCCCTGAAAAAGAAAAAAGGTTCTTCGTCACTTTTGGTGGAAGATCTATCCGAACTTAGCTAAAATGATTTTCCTTTTTAGCAGAGGCAGGCTGGCTCTTCCATACATTTGTCTTTTCAAATTCTTTATTCTATTTACATTTCCTTCCACCACACCATT
>JAATGU010000015.1 GCA_015654535.1 Bacteroidales bacterium | reverse complement strand
TTTATATATTGCCACTGTGTTTCCTTTAAATCAGTTATATGCATCTTGTTTTAAGTTTGGTACCTCAAAATAAATGCTTTACTGACAAAGAGGAAACACTCTTAGCTCTTTTTTTATTTAATTTTTAAACAGGCTCTTAATAATTATGAAAACAAAAGCGTTAAGATTAATGATTTTCCTTTTTATAGGATCTGGAATGTTTGCCAAAGCGAGTGCGCAGGAGGCTACTTATTTGATTGACGATTTTGAAGGTACAAATAAAGGTTGGAATACCGTAGCATGTTATCAGGATGTTAGGGTAAACGATCACAAAGAGGGATTAAATACCAGTAATAATGTATTATTTACTAATCGTGGGGTAAATAATGATAATTGGTCAGGAGCGATATTGAACCTTTCCACTCCGGTTTCGGGTTATAGTTATGTGCATATTAAAATGTACCGGAACAATACGAATAAGCCTAATCTGAAAGTATCTGAAAATCCAGCTGCCGATCTGGAGCCGATGAACAACATTTCTATAGTTGCGAATCAATGGCAGGATGTTGTGTTCGACGTTTCAGCTTATAAAGAAACCGGAGTCAATTATATTATGATTATGGTGGACCGTACACCTTCTTTGGATGCAGAAGCATATCTGCTTGCTGACGATATCATTCTGAGTAATGATCCTGCCCCACGGACAGACGGATCTGAAGGAGGAGGAGAAACACCTGTACTTTCAGAATATTGTGATAAAGAGGTCAGGCATCTTAATGACCCTAACGGGGCTTCCGACTCAAGGATTTATTTAACAATCTCCAACATTGATGCAAACACACTGAAGGTGAAAGCTGAAGCTCCTGAAGATGGAAAATTACTCGATATATTACAAGTAAATGCCCCCTTTGCAGTAATAGCTGGTGCTGACGTAGATGAGGGTGGATCACAAAGCCTTGAGGTCAATGTACAATATCCTACAGCCCCTACAGGTGATGTTACTCTTCAGATTTTATGGAGTAATCCGGCATGGCCTGGGCGTTGGATGATTGATAATCTTACCGTTCCTTTTAACGGTAGATGCGATGTAGTCATTACCGACACAGAACCTCCGGTAATAACTTCAGCCGAAGTAGCGGGAGAACTAACTTATAGCTCAGTAAAACTAAAACTAGTAGCAACGGACAATGAAACCTCTCCTGTAGTTAAATTTATCGCAAATGACGAACTTAACGGGATTACAAACAAAGCGCTAACAGCTGACGCAGCAGGTAATGTAACTGTCGACGGATTAAAGCCTAGCACTGTCTACAATCTAATTATCACAGCAAAGGATGCGGCAGGCAATGTTTCTGAAAGCTCTAAAACGGTTACTTTTACCACTCTTGAACGTGCCAGTGAATGCAGTGGAGATAAAGGACATTTTGCTCCGGCGGATGCAGAAAAGAAAATTCACTATACTATTACTTACAAAGAAGGCAATATAACCTATACTATTACTCCGATTGACCAAACAAAGTCCGTTACATTTGCTCTTTTGCAAATAAATGGTGCAGGATACAATATGACTATTGCTGACGATGGAAAGAGTGCAACTTATACAGCTACAGGAAATAGCGGTGACATACAGAATATTTTATTTGTTTACGCTGTAACTGGTATGGCCGGAAATGAAATGACTGCCGAAAGCGCTTCAAGTCCTTCTGCTATTTATTATGTAGTAGGCGCTTGTGAAAAAGATTATACTGATATATCCGCAGCAAAAAACAACTTACTGAAAGTGGGACCTAATCCGGTTAGCAATCTATTGACCATTGATTCACCTAAAGAAATATATTCTATTATTGTATATAATCAAACAGGACAAACTGTTAAGTCTATGCTTATCACTGGGAATCATAAAACAATCGATATGAGTGATTTATCTGCAGGTAATTACTTAATTAATATTCACGATACTACTGGAGAGATTAGTACTGTGAAAATTATTAAAAAGTAACCTCAACTTATAATTGTTCTGCTATATTCATATTAGAATATGGTATACATACAAATGCCCCGATTCTTGATTTTAAGAACCGGGACATTTGCTTATTTTATCAGATATTTATTTAGGACTCCATATATTAACTAAATTCATATCGAATATCAACGTGGAGTAGCCCAAAATAGTACCTTTTCCCGCTGTACCATATGCCAATTGATAAGGAACATAAACAATCCAACGATCTCCTTTTTTCATGAGTTGAAGCACTTCCGTCCAACCAAGGATAACACCTCCATAAACGGCCGTATTAAAAGGAACTTCAAAATTTAAATCAGGATTTGTACCTTGAAAATTCTTATCAAACTCTTCGCCGTTAATAAGTACTCCTTTGTAATAAACCTGCACTGAATCAGTAAATAAAGGAGAGTTTCCCATCCCTTCATATCCTGCGACTTTCTTTGCATAGATCTTCGATTTTAAGGTACTCATAGGAGTTATCACAAATAAATTCGGATCAGTATTTTTATCTATTACACTTTGCAAAGAATCAATAAAAGTCTGGTTACGAGATTGCCAGTTATCATATGGACTGACTGCTGTCGTCTCGTTACAAGAAGTAAAAGACAAAATCATCAGAAATAAGACTGGAAGTAAAACTATTTTTTTATTCATATTGAACTATTTAAATCAGTGTCTTTAACAAACTGGTGATACTCACTTTATCCGCAATTATACTATTAAGGTCAGAGATAGCTACACGTTCTTGTTTCATGGTGTCACGATGACGAATAGTCACACAATTATCTTCGAGTGTTTGATGATCCACTGTCACACAATAAGGAGTTCCAATGGCATCCTGACGGCGATAACGTTTCCCGATGGAATCCTTTTCATCATACTGACAATTGAAATGAAATTTTAACTCATTGATAATCTCACGTGCTTTTTCTGGAAGTCCGTCTTTCTTTACCAATGGAAGTACGCCCAGTTTAACTGGAGCAAGAGCAGCCGGCAATTTAAGTACAACACGAGTCTCGCCGCCTTCGAGTGTTTCTTCACAATAAGAAGCACACATCACGCTAAGAAACATACGGTCAACGCCGATAGATGTTTCAATAACATACGGAGTATAAGATTCGTTCAATTCAGGATCAAAATATTTAATATTTTTACCTGAAAACTTCTCATGCTGGCTCAAGTCAAAATTTGTACGAGAGTGAATTCCTTCAACTTCTTTGAATCCGAATGGCATTTCAAACTCAATATCTGTCGCTGCATTTGCATAATGAGCTAATTTGTCATGATCGTGAAAACGGTACTTTGCATCACCTAATCCAAGAGCTTTGTGCCATTTCAAGCGTTGTTCTTTCCATGTATTAAACCAAGTAAGCTCTTCACCCGGACGAACAAAATATTGCATTTCCATCTGCTCAAACTCACGCATCCGGAAAATAAACTGACGGGCTACAATTTCATTTCGAAAAGCTTTTCCAATCTGTGCGATACCAAAAGGTATTTTCATCCTTCCGGTCTTTTGCACATTAAGGTAATTCACAAAAATTCCCTGAGCTGTTTCAGGACGCAGAAAAACTTTCATTGCACCATCACTGGTAGATCCCATTTCGGTAGAAAACATTAAATTGAACTGACGAACTTCCGTCCAATTCTTTGTTCCTGAAATAGGACAGACAATTTCTTCATCAATAATAATTTGACGGAGTTCATCCAGATTATTCTCATTCAATGCCTTGGCATACCTTTGGTGCAAAGCATCCCGTTTTGTCTGATGTTCAATCACACGGCCGTTTGTGGAACGATATTCAGCCTCATCAAATGAATCACCAAATTTCTTATGAGCCTTTTCTACTTCTTTCTTTATCTTATCATCATACTTAGCCAATTGATCCTCAATCAATACATCCGCACGATAACGTTTTTTAGAATCTTTATTATCAATCAGCGGGTCGTTGAATGCATCCACGTGACCGGAAGCTTTCCAGATAGTGGGGTGCATAAAGATAGCAGAGTCAATACCAACAATATTATCGTGCAGCAACACCATGCTGTCCCACCAATATTTTTTAATATTATTCTTCAACTCTACTCCCATCTGACCGTAATCATACACTGCTCCAAGTCCATCATAAATATCGCTGGAAGGAAATACATAACCATACTCTTTACAGTGTGATACTATTTTCTTAAAAACATCTTCTTGTGCCATATCATTTGTTTTTGTTTAGTCGTTTGATAGAAATAATGTGCAAAGTAAATGATTTTTTTCAATAAAATTCGTATTTTTGCCTGCACATCATCCTATATTGGTGTAAAAAACATAATTTGTTGTTAAAACAGCATAGAAAAAGAGAGAAATTGAATATTTATGAGCGACAACACGAACGATAAAGATGAATTAAACGATGAAAAGATTTCTTCTTCCGAAAAAAACACCCCGGAAGAAGAATTCACAAATAAAGAAGAACATTCCGATTATAAACCTGTTGATACTCATGATGAAAAGGTGAAACATCAACTGACCGGGATGTATCAAAACTGGTTTTTGGATTACGCATCTTACGTAATTTTAGAGCGAGCTGTGCCCCATATTAATGATGGACTAAAACCTGTACAGCGGCGCATTCTTCACTCAATGAAACGACTGGACGACGGACGGTATAACAAAGTCGCAAATATTGTGGGACACACCATGCAGTTTCACCCTCATGGTGACGCTTCCATCGGTGATGCACTTGTTCAGTTGGGGCAGAAAGATTTGTTAATAGACTGCCAAGGTAACTGGGGAAACATTCTCACCGGTGACGGTGCAGCTGCTCCTCGTTACATCGAAGCACGTCTTTCCAAATTTGCACTTGATGTGGTATTTAATCCTAAAACTACTGAATGGAAACTATCTTATGACGGACGTAACAAAGAGCCTATCACCCTTCCTGTAAAATTTCCGCTTCTTCTTGCTCAGGGAGTAGAAGGTATTGCAGTAGGACTAGCTTCTAAGATTTTACCACATAACTTTAATGAACTATGTGATGCTTGTATCTCTTATCTTCGGAAAGAAGAATTTAAGCTTTATCCTGACTTCCAGACTGGCGGCTCTATCGATGTGTCCAGATATAATGACGGTGAACGTGGAGGAGTAGTGAAAATACGGTCGAAGATTAATAAAATAGATAATAAAACACTGGCAATTACGGAAATTCCCTATGGGAAGAATACAACATCCGTGATTGAGTCTATTTTAAAGGCCGTAGACAAAGGAAAGATTAAGATTAGAAAAGTGGATGACAACACTTCTTCTCAAGTAGAAATTCTGGTACATCTGGCTCCCGGGGTTTCTTCAGATAAAACGATTGATGCACTTTATGCTTTTACCGATTGTGAAGTAAGCATATCGCCCAATTGCTGTGTGATTGATGAACAAAAGCCTCACTTCCTCAGAGTCAGTGATGTACTGAGAAAATCAGTAGAAAACACAGAGGAATTATTACGCCAAGAATTACTTATCCGTAAAGGAGAATTACAAGAAGGATTACATTTTTCTTCTTTGGAGAAGATTTTTATTGAAGAACGAATCTATAAAGACAAAGAGTTTGAACAAGCCAAATCCATGGATGTTGCTTGTGAGCATATCGATAAGCGATTGCTGCCTTTTTACCCTAGCCTCATTCGTGAAGTCACAAAGGAAGATATCCTGAAGCTGATGGAAATAAAAATGGGACGTATCCTGAAATTTAATTCAGATAAAGCAGAAGAGTTAATTGCCAAGATGAAAAGTGAGATAGAAGAGATTGAGCGTCATCTCATAAATATTGTGGAATATACGGTAGATTGGTTCTCCATGTTAAAAGAAAAATACGGAAAAAACTTTCCACGGCTTACTGAGCTTCGTAATTTCGATACAATCGAAGCGGCAAAGGTTGTGGAGGCCAACGAAAAACTATATATTAACCGCGAAGAAGGATTTATCGGTACCTCGCTGAAAAAGGATGAATATGTGGCCAATTGCTCAACGATCGATGATGTAATTATCTTCTATCGCGATGGAAAATATAAGATTGTACGTGTAGCCGATAAAATGTTTGTGGGTAAAAATATTCTTTACGTGAATATTTTTAAGAAGAACGATAAGCGGACCATTTATAATGCCGTTTACAGGGATGGAAAGGAAGGTTTCCATTATATCAAGCGCTTTGCGGTTACGTCTATGACTCGCGATCGCGAATACGACCTTACCCAAGGAAATGCAGGCTCCCGCATGGTTTATTTTAGTGCCAATCCAAATGGGGAGGCCGAAGTGATAAAAGTGACTCTAAAACCAAATCCACGTATCAAGCGAATTATATTCGAAAAAGATTTTTGCGACATTGCCATTAAAGGACGCCAATCAATGGGTAATATTCTGACCAAGAATGAAGTACACAAAATTGGATTGAAGCAAAGGGGAGGATCTACGTTAGGTGGACGAAAAGTTTGGTTTGACCGCGATGTATTGCGCCTTAATTATGATGGACGAGGAGAATATCTGGGAGAATTTCAAAGCGATGAAAGCATTCTCATTGTACTCAATAACGGAGACTTTTATACCAGCAACTTTGATCTCAGCAATCACTATGAGGATAATGTCAGTATCGTTGAAAAGTTCGATGCAAATAAAGTATGGTCTGCCGCTCTTTATGACGCCGATCAGCAAAATTATCCTTATTTAAAGCGTTTTTGTTTTGAAGGCACAGCCCGTAAGCAGAATTATATTGGTGAGAATAAGGAGAACAAATTAATACTGTTAACTGATGAATATTATCCTCGTATGGAAGTTGTTTTTGGAGGTCATGATAGTTTCCGTGATCCATTAATTATAGAGGTCGACGAGTTCATCTCTGTAAAAGGTTTCAAGGCCAAAGGAAAACGTATCACAACTTATACTATTGACACCATTAACGAACTGGAACCAACCCGTTTCCCCGAAGAAATTGATAAGGAACCAGAGGATAAAGATATAGAGCCGGAAAACATGGACCCAGACAATGATAAGAGTGAAGGTGATATCATTGATGAGATAACGGGACAGATGAAACTATTCTAAGGGGTATTTGTAATCTCAGTGATGCTTTTATACTTAACAAATATAAAAAAGAGAATGAATAAAACTTCTGCATTGATTGCAATCTTAGTTTGTCTGAGCGGAATGTTATCAGCTCAGACTGATTCATTGCAGGCAAACCGATACGTTACTCGTGCCACAACCTATGGGATAGGGTATACAAATATCCTCGATACATACCTGTCTCCACAAGAGTATAAGGGCATTGAAGCACGAATTGCCCGGGAGACAATGCGAATGACCAAACTCTTTGATGGCAATGTATCGCTGCAAAACTTTTTCCAAGCAAATCTTTCTTATACAAAAAATAATTCTGAGAATAACAATTCCTTTGCCGGACTGATAAATTGGGATTATGGGATGCACTATCAATTCCGCATCAATGAGAATCTAAAAATACTTACCGGAGGAATGGGTGAACTCAACGGAGGATTTATCTATAATCTCCGCAACTCAAATAATCCTGCTTCTGCTAAAGCATATATAAATATTGCGGCTTCAGGCATGGTAATTTATAGATTTAAAATTAAAAATTATCCTGTTGTTGCTCGTTATCAGGCCAATGTACCTGTAGCAGGTATCATGTTCTCGCCTAACTACGGGCAGTCTTATTACGAAATATTCACGTTAGGTAATAGCGATGGAGTGGTAAAATTCACCTCATTACACAATCAGCCCTCTATACGCCAATTATTTTCTTTGGATTTTCCCATACACTACTCCAAATTACGGGTCAGCTACCTTTGGGATGTTCAGCAATCTAAAGTCAATCAACTGAAAACTCATACCTATTCAACAGTCTTTATGATTGGTTTTGTGAAAGATTTATATCTTGTACGAAACAAGAAAGGCAATCCTCTCCCAGCTAATGTCAGAGCGTATTAATTAAGTAGCAAAACATCATGATGAAATATAAAGAAAAAAAGAATTACTCTACAATTAGAAAGCTCTGCCTCTGTTTCTTTCTTGTCTTTTTTTCCTCTTGCGTGGAAGAAGCAACTTTTGACAATACTCCCCAAGGTAATTTTGACGCACTGTGGAAAATTATCGACGAGCAATATTGTTTTTTAGATTACAAAAAAATTGACTGGGATTCCATCCACACAATATATCAGAAACGAATTACGGCCGATATGACGAATGAAGGATTGTTTCAAGTTTTGGGAGATATGCTTGCCGAACTAAAAGACGGACATGTTAACCTCTATTCTGCAAACGATGTAGCTCGTTACTGGAAATGGTATGAAGATTATCCGATGAATTTCAGTGATTCCATACAAAAAAATTATATAGGAACAGATTATCATATTGCTGCTGGAATCAAATATACAATTCTAAAAAATAACATCGGTTATATCTATTATGAAAGTTTTTCTGATGACGTCGGCTCTGGAAATCTAGATGAGATTCTAAATTACCTGGCTATCTGCGATGGACTGATTATTGATGTGCGCAACAATGGTGGAGGAACTATTACCAACGCAACAAAACTGGCTGAACGATTTACCAATGAAAAAGTACTGACCGGGTACATCTGTCACAAAACGGGAAAAGGACACAGTGACTTTTCAGAGCCCTACCCTATTTATCTGGAACCATCAGACCATATTCGATGGCAAAAGAAAGTAGTTATTATTACCAATCGTCATACATTCAGTGCAACGAATGATTTTGTAAACAGCATGAATAACTTACCTTTAGTCACAATTATAGGTGACAAAACAGGTGGCGGTTCAGGGCTCCCTTTCTCTTCCGAATTGCCTAACGGATGGAGCGTACGATTCTCTTCCAGTCCAACTTTTGCCTCAGACATGAGTCAGATAGAATGGGGCATTGATCCTGATAAAAAAGTAGATATCACAACCAGTGATTACAACAAAGGCATTGATACCATTATAGAGAGCGCATGTACTTTTTTAAAAGAGTAAAAAAAATAAAATCGCTGTTTTATTTGCAGAAATAGAAATAATTCATACCTTTGCACCGCTAAATAAAATTGCGAAATCAATTGCAATCTGCGGTTGTGGCGTAATTGGTAGCCGCGCCAGACTTAGGATCTGGTGACGTGAGTCGTGGGGGTTCGAGTCCCTTCAGCCGCACAAGATGAAAGCATCTAATGGAGCAAGCTCTTGAGAATTAATCTTCTCAAGAGCTTTTTTTGTTCTCTATTTCTCATACAGAATGCAAAAAAATCCAATAAAATCTAATGAAAGAGAATCTTTTATTAAGAATCTGTTATATTTGTCCGATACATAAAGATAAATAATTTCTCCACCTAATTTTATGAATTATGAACATTATTAAAACTTCACTCCTGTCTTTGCTTGTGCTCTCTATTACTTCTTGCAAAGAAGTTCAGAAACAAGACCAATCTGCTGATTCAAAGAATCAAACGGCGATGGAAAATATCTTTAGTCGTAAAAGTGTGCGGAGATACTCTGATAAAGAGATTGCTGCGGCTGATGTTGAGAAAATAGTTAAAGCCGGAATGGCTGCCCCTACCGGAAAGGATAAACGCCCTTGGCATTTTATTGTCCTCTCTGACAAAGCAATTATGCAAAGTTTAGGAGGAAAATTGAAAAGTCCATTAAAACTTGCAAATAAAGCGATTGTGGTTTGCGGAGACACCAGCCTGTCCGATAGCACTTGGTACCTCGACTGTTCAGCTGCTACAGAAAATATCCTATTAGCTGCCGAATCTATGGGAATTGGGGCTGTATGGACTGCAGTATATCCTTACGAAGAAAGAGCAAAAATAGTTGACGATGCGTTTAAATTACCCAAAAATATAAAAGTTCTTGCTATTGTGCCATTAGGATACCCATTAGGGGAAGATAAACCAAAAGACAAGTTTGATAGAACAAGAATCCATTCAAATAAATGGTAAACTATAAATAAAAACTTCATTAGATATATATCAGGCACCTGTCTAGATATATACCAAACGTTCCATTAGATATATATCAAACATGTATTTTGATATATATCTAATGGAACGTTTCTCTGTAATATTTATAAAGTTACTCTATAGCCCAACTTTTTGTGTTCCAAGTTGTTTTCTATTTGTAACTTTAATGCTTCACATGTATGAGAACAAAAAGGATCTTTATTTGCCTGTTTATCGTCTTATTAGTAAACATCTTACCGATAAATGCGCAAAGTAAAAAGCAGAAAAAAGAAGAGCTCCGGCAAGCCATTAAGGAACTAGTGGAAGCTCAGAAGATAAAAGTAAACGTGAACACTGCATACCCTATGAGAGGGCAAAGCATTAACTTGACATCGAACTACTCTGTTGAGGTTCGTAACGACTCGATATTCTCTTATTTGCCTTATTACGGTGTAGCTTACAGTGTGCTTTACGGAGGCAATAGTATGGGACTGATCTTTAATGAAAAGCTCACAGACTATCAACTTAGTTATAATTCAAAGGGTACAGCCAATATTCGGTTCAAAACCCACACAGACGAAGATAGCTTTGTTTATTGGCTATCCATTTATACTTCAGGATCGGTCAATATCAATATTACACCCAATAACCGTCAGTCAATTTCCTTCCAAGGTGAGTTTATATTACCTCCCAAAAAGAAGTAGTAATAAGTACTTCTAAAGATTCTACAAAAAAACTAAGGGATGAATGTTATATTTTCATTCCTTTGTCGTCTATTATACATAGATGAATCTCGAACAATTCAAAATAGCCGTATTACCTCTTCGTGAAAAGTTACTAAACTATTCACGAAAAATGACTAAAGAAACCTCTGACGCCGAAGATATAGTGCAAGAGGCTTTTCTAAAGCTCTGGCGTATTCGGGAAAAACTGGATGAATATCGAAGTATTGATGCTTTGGCTACGGAAATGGTTAAAAACCTTTGCCTGGACAAATGGAAGTCTCCGGCTTACAATATGGCTAGGTTAGACGAGATTAAAGCTGAAGTAGGATGGGATAATCCCGAACGAACACTGGAGGAACAAGATCAGGTACGGCTGATTTGCAAAATAGTGGAGACACTTCCGCCTTTACAGCAGACCATTATCCGGATGAAAGATGTGGAAGGATATGAGGCGGGAGAGATCGCAACCATCATTGGACGGGATATTGAATCGGTAAGAGTGAATCTGTCGAGGGCAAGAAAAAGAGTCAGGGAGATATTCCTGCAATTAACAGAAGAAAGAAAGGGTAAAGAGAGATGAAAATAGAGGAATTAATAGACAAATACTTTGAAGGGGAAACTTCATGTGAAGAGGAACGTTCCATCAGACAGTTCTTTTCGGGAAAAGAGATACCGGAACATTTGCTTACTTACAAGCCAATGTTTGCTTACTTTGATAAAGAAATAACCAGCGAACAGACAAAAAAAAGATTCCTTTCCCGAAAAAAAACACTACTCTACACATTGAGCGGAATCGCTGCTTGCGGAATAGTGGCTGTTGCCATTTCCGTTTTCTTTCATACATCCGGCGAATCATCCTCGGAAGCAGGAAATTATGTAATGATCAACGGCAAATGTTATACGGACGAAGCAACAATCAAAGCTTATGCCAATGCTTCATTTAAAGAAGTGGCCACTTCCAAAGATGAAGTATTTTCGGAACTATTTAATGATTAATGATTTAAAACAGAAGAATAATGAACAAAAGAATCCGGTTTTTACTAATCATGTTGATAGTTATGGGATGTTTTCCTATAGTCTGTCGAGCACAAAGCGGACTACGAATAGCTTCTATATTCGAAAAGTACGGAAAGCAAAGAGGAGTCACCATGGTGGAGCTCTCTACGGAAATGCTGGAAACCTACGGAATGGAATTGTATAAGAGTATCACCATCAAAGATCCCAATAAAGCATTACCGGAAATTCGCCATTGCCTGGAAGCGGACAAGAAGGGGGCAAAGAAGATTAAAGAAATCATTGAAGGTGGACAGCTGTTGTCCGGCTATTACCAATTGCCTTCCAAGAAAGAAGATCTCAATCGGTTTATCCTCTTTAAGCTTGGAAAAAAGGGGGCTACCTTGGTTTACATTGAGGGCGAACTAGAGTCCGACGATTTAATCACATTGTTATTTATGAGAAAAGATTTATAATTCAAACAAATACGAAAAACAGTATGAAACAGTTCATGTTACTTATGCTCCTCGCATTCCCTGCTTTCTTAATGGCTGCGGAGATAGCTCCTTCCGACACTACTATTTATGTGGACGGAAAGAAAATAGTGATTAAAGAGAACAATGAAAAAATCAAGATCAAGGTTTATGAGCAGACCAGCAAAGGGGACACCATTGAGAATGATCAGGTTTTTGAAGGAATCTATCGGGATGGAAAGAGTTCTGAAAGACGTATATCGGGAGGAATCAATATCCCTTTTCCTAAGTTGGGCTCCGGATATTCATCCTCCAACTATATCAGTGATCCTCACTGGGCAGGCTTTGGATTGGGATTCGCCAGCTTTTCGGATAAGAAATTGAATGTAAATAATGTAGATGGGGTAGATTTGGTTTCTTCCGGTTCAAGAGAGATTATGCTAAACTTTTACGAACGTGCCTGGAACATTTCTAAAAGAGGATTGGCCATTGTTAGTGGAGCCGGATTCCAGTTTGATCGGTATCGGATAGATAACAACAAGGCTTTTGTGGAAACAAACGGAGTTACCGGACTAGAACCCGCACAGACAGGACGTAATTACGAAGATAGTAAATTATACACTACTTATTTCACGATTCCCCTATTACTGGAATATCAAAAGAAACTTCACCACACAGGCCCTCTTTATCTTTCCGGTGGCATGGTCGGTAACCTAAAATTGTACTCTGCATCCAAAGTGAAATATAGCGATGAAAGCGGCAATCATAAAGAGAAACTGGGAGGAGATCTGAATATTCGCCCCATATCAATGGACTTTCTGGTACAAGCCGGCGTGGGATGCTTTGGTATGTATGCCAAATATTCACCATTCTCTCTCTTCGAAGGAGGCAAAGGAGCAAATATTCATCCCGTTTCCATGGGCTTGATCCTCCATCTGGATCTGTAATTTAATTTTGCTACAAATAGTAAAAGAGTAGAAGTATCACATTAATAGCAATCACCAAAGAAAATCCGGCAGTGAGGTAAGGAACCAATTCTTTCCGCCTGCCGGAAAAAAACAGCGCATAACACATGTTCATTATTATATTACTGATAATAGCCTGCATACTACATGCCACAGCAATACTAACCAGCGCAGTGCCTGTTCCCTGAAGCAGATTTAAGATAAAAGGAGTGATGTCACTTAGTCCGGCAACAAAAGAGAGTACATTCAGCCCTCCTGAGCCTCCATAAATAATTGTGTAATGAGTGAGCACTGTAAATACCACAAACAACAAAGCAAAAATTAAAGCAACCTTAAATTCCAAGGGGTTACTACTTTCCTCCTCTTCCCCTTCCACAGTCGCCAAATCTACCTGAGGTTGGTTCTTCTTATGAATAAACCAAGCTATAATAGCGGTCACTACTCCCATGATTAGCAGATAAGGATAGATAGAAACAAAGATCTCTGTGCTGAAAATAAGAATCAGAATCAAAAACCGAAGATACATCATGCTCACTGCAAAAAGCATGGCTGCAACATATTCAGGAATTTCTTGTGCCTTTGCTTTTTTACATTTACGGGCAAGAATAGAGATGGTGGCTGTACTGCTATAGAGTCCGCCAAGAATTCCCGAAGCTAAGATGCCCGATTGATGGAACACATACCTCTTCAACAAATAAGACAAATAGGAAATACCCGAGACAACCACCGTGGCAAGCCAGATGGTGTAAGGAGTCAGATTAATTCCCGGAATAAAGTTTTCATTGGGAAGTATTGGAAGAATAATACCACTGATAGCCAAGAACTTTGCCAGGGTAATCATCTCATCGTTCTGCATACGTTGGGCAATCTCCATAAAGGTATGCTTCAGTTCGGTCAGCAAAAGAATGGTGACGACGATCATAATATAGAACCACGATGGCTGAGTAATGACTATCGGAGCAAGGCAATAAGTTATCAGCCCGATGATGATACTGGTTATACCAAAAACATTGTGCATAGCCATCTTCACATAATAGTTGAGCCCGAAAAAGAGAATCAATGCAACCCCGCCTCCCATAAAAAGCCTCATTTCATCGGGGTCAAGAATATAAAGAATATAACCAAGTATTCCAATAAAGGTAAAAGTTCTATCTGTACCAAAGAGCGTATTTTCCCCCTCTCTCCTCAGGCTTAACTTACGCTGAGACAGGCCGATAAGAAGGGAAAACAAGGTGACCAAAACAAAGGTAACCAGTTCCGGTGGAAATATCTGATAGAGTTTCTCCATAATTTAATGTTATTTCCAGGTAGTAAACGGCTGTTTCATTAAGTTCGAGTTGTAATATCGGGCATCTCCGGTCACTTCCTGACCGATGAATAGGGGTTTTTCAAAAGGCTCGTCCTCTGATCCCAGTTCAACCTCTGCCAAAGTGAGACCCTCATTTTCTCCATAAAACTCATCTACCTCAAATATATGCCGTCCGCTTTTAACCAAGTACCTTGTTTTATCAATGATACCAGCCTCACAAAGCTTCATCAGCTCGCGGGCTTCTTCCAAAGATAATTCCTTCTCCCACTCATATCGGCTGATTCCAGAAGTATTGGACGCTCCTTTTATAGTTAAATATCCCTTTTCATCGCGAATTCTTACCCGAACCGTCCGTCCATGGTTACTACTGATATAACCTTGCGTGATGTGGCTATGCGCATAAGCCTCAGACTTATACTCTCCGCAAATTAGAAATTTTCGTTCTATCTCTTGTGCCATCTCTTAAAAGTTTAATTGCGCACGGATACTAATAATGCCATAATCATTGCCACCTTTACCACGAGACTCGTCAACTGACGCAGGAACCTTGGTAAGCACTCCGGCACTGGTATAACCTACATTCGCTGATCCGGCAGCATTGGCATACTTATCTTGGTCAATATAAGAATAATTCAACTGCAACTTCAAATATTTATTCATATAATAATTAACCCCCATGGTATAACCATTAGCCTGTCCACCTTTTACACTTGTTCCATTCAGATCAAGACGATCTACACGAGCAGCCAATTCAATGTCTCCCCACTCTTTTCCTAAAGAAGGTTGGGTAAAGGCGCCCTTCCCCGTTACATATTTTTGCTGTCCACCAAACAATAGGCAGGCGGCCTCAGCATAGCAACCATTAAACTTTTCAGTAGGAAGATCTCCCATCCGGTGAGTCTGATCGATGATATATTCACTTTGGAAGCGAAATCCATGATTATAACCGGCTAGCTCTGCACCAAACAGCCAGTCATGGTTAACAGAAAGGATAGAGCCTGTATCCAGAAACTTGATTTTGTTAATTCCGGAAAGAGAAGTTGTGTTATATCTCACCGCATTGGGCAGCGTTGCCCCCATATCTGTTTTAGGCGTACGATAAGATGCTGCCAAACCAAGATGAAAGCCTTTGCTATTATCTTCAGAACGAGGCATCCACACTGCACGGGCTGTGTAGGAAATACCTTCATTCTGTCCGTTCACATTACTTGCATCCGTATTATCTTTTTCTTTACTACCACTTATTTTCTGAAAATGAACCCCGCCCATCCACAAGAAGTTGTTCTTTTGGTAAGCTGTCTGAAAGCCTAAATGATATTCGGGTGAAAGTGCGGAGACTACATTGGGAACTTCCAAAAAAAGAAAGTCGCCCGAAGCTGTCATTGTCTCCATCGAGAAACCTTCCTGAAAATTGCCCAGACGAAAAACGAATCCATTCAGCATATCATACTTGATATAGCAATCTTTTAAGGTATAAACTCCTCCTGCAAAATCGGATTCTATTTTACCAGAAAGATATTGTCCAAAAGAAGCATTAGCACTAAAACGAACACGACGGAAACCAACTCCATTGGCTATGGGCTGATAATCTGCTCCATGAAAAAGAGCACCATCTATCTGGATACGTCCGCCAAAAGAAATTTTTAAATCATTTTGCGATAATTGAAACACCGGGCTTTCTTTCTTGACTCCGGTAACAGAATCAGGTTCTCCCGCATAAGTAAAAACGGACACTGAAAATAGGCAAACAAAAGAAAATAATATTATATTTTTCATATTAAATAGGGAAAATTTGCTACCTTAATGAGAAAAAAATAAAAAAGCGGGAGAGGAGTTTATTCTTTCCCGCCTTGAATCTTTATGCAAAGAAAGAAGATCCTATCAACAGAAACAAGCACAAAATGATTAATACAATCACTACAATCAAAAATACTCGTTTAGCCTGCTTTTCTTCTTTTTTAGAGTGCATGACTTTTTTATTTTTCCCCATGGCAATTTATTATTAAGTTTAACATGATCCCTTGCGTTTTCCAAAATTACAAATAAAATAGAATACTACAAACAATACTTAAGAAAAAGTCATTTATATTTGGAAATACATTTTTACAAGAAATCATTACCATTGAAAATCTTTTTTTATCCTTCGGACTCTGTGGCAAATTCCATTAGGTATGCCTTGATAAAACCATCAATCTTACCATCCATTACACCTGCTACATCGGAAGTCTGGAAGTTAGTGCGGTGATCTTTTACCCGCCGGTCATCAAATACATAACTACGAATCTGGGACCCCCACTCTATCTTTTTCTTTCCCGCCTCTACCTTCGCCTGCTCTGCCATCTTTTTCTTCAGGGCTAAGTCGTATAACTGAGAACGAAGCAAGCGCATTGCATTTTCGCGGTTATCAAGCTGTGAACGACTTTCGGTATTCTCAATCAAAATCTCACGAGTCTCACCGGTATCCGGATCTTTATAATTATAACGGATGCGGACTCCAGTCTCCACTTTGTTCACATTCTGTCCTCCCGCACCTCCCGAACGGAAAGTATCCCAAGTATAGTCAGCCTGATTAATCTCTATTTCAATAGAATCATCCACCAATGGGGTGGCAAACACAGAAGCAAAAGAAGTCATTCGTTTACCTTGGGCATTATAAGGTGAAACACGTACCAATCGGTGAACGCCATTTTCTCCTTTCAAATAACCATAAGCATAATCCCCTTCAACCTGCATGGTCACCGTCTTGATTCCAGCTTCATCTCCTTCAAGCAAATTGGATATGGTCAGCTTATATTTATTGGATTCCGCCCAGCGCATATACATACGCATCAGCATAGAAGCCCAATCCTGACTTTCTGTACCTCCGGCACCTGAATTTATTTTAAGCACGCAGCCTAACTGATCAGCTTCCTGTCGAAGCATATTCTTTAGCTCCAACGATTCCAATTTTTCATTCGCTTTCTTATAAGCTTCATCCACTTCTTCTTCTGTAACCAGTTCATCTTTAAAAAAGTCGAACGATAGTTCCAGCTCATCAGCAAGTGTTTTCATTTCGCTATAGCCATCAATCCATGCTTGGATTCCTTTTACTTTTTTCATTTGAACCTCAGCAGCTTTCGCATCATCCCAAAATCCGGGTACCTGAGTTCTTAATTGCTCTTCTTCAACTTGAATTAATTTATTGTCGATGTCAAAGATACCTCCTCAGCGCATCAGTGCGCTCTTTCACTTCTTTAAGTTGTTCAATTGTTATCATCTCTTGCTTAATTATTAATAATTTGAGGGGGCAAAGATACGGATTATTTTATTAGCTGTAAAAGAGATAAAGATAAAATAATTTATACCTTTGTTGGTATAATTCAAAATAAGGTTCAATATGAGAAAACAATTTCATTTTTTTTGTCTGTCACTATTCCTGATAATAGCGGCAAACATTCATGGTGCAACCCTTGCTGATTACCACTATGAGATAGTACCTAATGACCCCTTGAAGGCAAGAATATACACACTGGACAATGGTCTGAAGGTGTATATGACAGTTAACAAAGAAACACCACGTATCCAGACATATATTGCCGTTCGCGTGGGAGGAAAAAACGATCCGGCGGAAACTACCGGATTAGCACATTACTTCGAGCACCTGATGTTTAAAGGTACCAAGCAGTTTGGAACACAGAACTACGAGGCAGAAAAGCCTTTACTCGATTTAATCGAACAGAAATTCGAAGTCTATCGAAAGACAACCGACGAAGTGCAACGGAAAGCTATCTACAAAACAATCGACAGTCTTTCTTACGAAGCCTCTAAGCTGGCCATTCCAAACGAATATGATAAACTGATGGCTGCCATCGGAGCCAATGGAACCAATGCATATACCGCTTTTGACCAGACTGTTTTTGTGGAAGATATTCCCTCTAATCAAATAGAGAACTGGGCAAAAATTCAGGCCGACCGTTTTGAAAGCCCTATTATCAGAGGCTTCCACACGGAGCTGGAAACTGTTTACGAAGAAAAGAATATGTCTCTTACCAAAGATCCACGAAAAGTTTACGAAAATATTCTTTCTGCTCTCTTTCCTCATCACCCTTACGGAACACAAACGGTACTTGGCACACAGGAAAATCTGAAGAATCCTTCCATCACTAATATAAAAAACTACTTTAAGATTTGGTATGTTCCCAATAACATCGCTATCTGCCTTTCCGGAGATTTTAATCCGGACCAAACAATTATGGTGATAGACAAGTATTTCGGTGGTTTGAAACCTAATCCGAACCTTCCTAAACTTCATATTCAACCGGAGCCGGCCATCACTTCTCCCATTGTTCGTGAAGTACTGGGGCCAGATGCTGAAAGTATTACTTTAGGATGGAGATTCCCCGGTGTTGCAAGCAAAGAATATGAAACCTTACAAATTATATCTCAGACCATGAATAATGGCAAAGCCGGGCTCCTTGATCTGGATCTAAATCAGCAACAAAAGGTTTTAGGAGCATATTCCGGAATCTACGAAATGGCGGATTATTGTGCGTTCGTGTTACAGGCACGTCCAAAACAGGGACAAACATTAGACGATGCAAAGGCTCTTTTACTTCAGGAAATAGCAAAACTGAAAGCCGGAGACTTCGATGAAAAGATGTTGCAGGCAAACATCAATAACTTTAAGTATGCATTATTACAACGCCTGGAAACAAATGAAGGACGAGCTGATTTATTTGTAAATTCGTTTATCAATGGAACCAGTTGGGCAGATGAGGTTACTTCTATTGATCGTATGTCTAAAATCACCAAACAACAAATAGTAGAATTCGCCAATAAATACTTTGCTGATAATTATGCTGTTATTTATAAAAAACAGGGTAAAGATCCTAACGAGAAGAAGATCTCCAAACCGCAGATTACTCCAATTGTTATGAATCGTGACGCAGCCAGTCCTTTTTTAAAAGAAATACAGACAAGTGTGGTAAAACCCATTGAACCGGTTTTTCTGGACTTTAAAAAAGATATGCAGCAGTTTACAGCCAAATCTTCTGTCCCGGTTCTATATAAACAAAATGTAAGTAACGATTTATTCGAACTAATCTATCTGTTCGATATGGGTAGCAATAATGACAAGGCTTTAGGTGTTGCCTTTCAATATATGGAATATTTAGGAACGTCTAAACTGACGCCCGAACAATTGAAAAGTGAATTCTATCGGCTGGCTTGTTCATTTGATGTTTCTTCCAGTGACGAACGGACATACGTTGTGCTAAGCGGGTTGAATGAAAATATGCCTAAAGCCATCGCTCTTTTTGAAAAGCTGCTGGCTGATGCGCAAGTAAACAAAGATGCATATACAAATCTGGCAAATGATCTTATAAAGGCGCGGGCCAATGCAAAATTAAATCAATCACAAAACTTCAGCAGACTGGTACAATATGCTATCTGGGGACCAAAATCTCCTACCACAAATATTCTTTCTGCTGACGAATTGAAAAATCTGAATCCAAAAGATTTAATAGATCGCATTCATGGATTAAATTCATATAAACACCGCATTCTTTATTACGGGCCAAGTAACGAAAAAGAGCTACTTACAGTCCTCAACAAATATCATAACGTACCTAAAAATTTGAAAGCTGTTCCTCAAGAAACAAAATTTGAGCAACAAATTACTCAAAGTAATAAAATATTTTTAGCTCCTTATGAAGCCAAACAGATTTATATGACACAACTCTCTAATAAAGGAGAAAAATATAGTCCTGCGATTGAGCCTGCATTAAATCTTTATAATGAATATTTTGGCGGAGGAATGAATTCCATCGTGTTTCAGGAAATGCGTGAATCCCGTGGACTAGCCTACTCGGCACGCGCTATGATAGTATCGCCTAAGAAACTTAAATATCCATACATGATGCGGACTATGGTTGCCACTCAAAATGATAAAATGATTGAGTCAATCAATGTCTTCAATCAGATAATCAACGATATGCCGCAGTCTGAAGCCGCCTTTAAGCTGGCATAGGAAGGATTAATTGCCCGTTTGCGAACAGAACGAATTATCAAATCAGATATCATCTGGGCGTATATTCAAGCACAAGACTTGGGAGAAAGCACGGATACTCGTAAAGCAACATATGATTCCGTACAAAAAATGAATTTGCAAGATGTTGTTGATTTCCAAAAGAAATGGATAAAGGGACGCAACTATACTTATTGCATTTTAGGAGATGAAAAAGAACTTGATATGGTGAAACTGGGCACTTACGGTCCTATTCAAAAACTAACTCAAGAAGATATCTTTGGTTACTAATTTATCAGTGATAAAAGACGCTTAAATCGATTCCAAAAGAATGATTTAAGCGTCTTTTTCTATTTTATTAGGGTACTTCCTATTGTTCGTACATCTTATCGATGATTTCTTTATAGTTCTTTGCCAATACATTTCTCTTCACTTTCAATGTATTTGTCAGTTCTCCCTTTTCCAGGCTGAACGGTTCAGAAAGTAACGTAAAATACTTGATCTGTTCATAATTAGCAAATTGCTGTTGCAACGTATCAATACGAGCCTTGAACAATCCCAATATTTTAGGATGCCGCAATAACTCCTCCATCGTGGTATATTCAATGCCCTTTTCCTTCGCGTATTCTTTCACAAAGCCGTAAACAGGAACAATCAGCGCGGAAACATACTTCCGCTGGTCGGCAATAATAGCCACTTGGTCAATATAACGATCTACTACCAACTTTGTTTCAAGTGCCTGCGGAGCAATATATTTACCATTTGATGTTTTAAAGAGATCTTTAATGCGTTCCGTGAGATACAGCTCGCCATCTTTAAAATATCCTGCGTCTCCGGTATGGAACCATCCATCTTCTGTAAAAGCAGCAGCGGTTGCCTCCGTTCTTTTATAATATCCCTTTGTAATGGTCTTACCACGAAGAAGAATTTCATTGTTTTCCCCAATCTTGACTTCAACGCCAGGCATCACATTACCTACGGAACCAATTGTATAATTGCTCTTCCAAGTACAAGATACAGTAGCGGTGGATTCTGTAAGTCCATATCCCGTTAAAAGATTAATGCCCACCGAATGTATAAATTCATTAATCTCATCAGAGATAGCCGCGCCAGCTGCCGGAAAGAAATTACCATTCTCAATACCAACGGTTTTTTTCAGAAGTAAATAAATCGTCTTTTCATAAAACTTATATTTCAACTGAATCATTAACGGCGGAGTTTTTCCCACACGTAAATAATCGATATTATGGATCTTCCCTATTCTAATGGCATCCAGCATCAATGTTTTCTTAATACCCGTTGTTCCATTAATTTTCTCTTGTACCCCCGCATAAACTTTTTCCCAGAAACGCGGAACACTACACATCAAAGTAGGACGTATTTCTTTGATGGTGGTCTGTATATCCGCCGGACGCAAATTTATACAGGTCTGTACTCCCTTATGAATGCAAAGATATACCCATGCTTTTTCAAATACATGTGTCAGCGGAAGGAAGTTCATAGAAACATCTTCATCCGTCATATCAGTTAAACGAATATCATGGATTCTGAATACTTCTAAGTAGCAAGAGTGGTGAAGCATCACTCCCTTAGGTTCACCCGTTGTTCCGGAAGTATAGAGAATATTGGCAAGATCATCTTCACTTGCCCGGGAAGTACGTTCTTCAACAGTAGCAGCATGTTGCTTGTTCTCCCCCATTTGCAAGAATTCATCATAGTAAATGGAGTTTGTGTCCCGTTCATCTTTCACCACCGAACGGTCAAAAATAATTAATCGTTCCAGTGAGTTGCATAAGAAAAGCACACTAAAAGCCACGTCATACTGAAACTGTTCACCCACAAATAAGAAGCGGATTTCAGCATCATTCACAATATACTGAACCTGTGAAGGCGAGCTAGTGGCATATAAAGGTATAGTTACTGCACGATTAGCAAAAGCCGCAAAGTCAGTATATAAGCATTCCGGTTTATTCTGAGAAAATATTCCGATATTTTCTAGTTCAGCCACGCCCATCTCCACCAATGCGTTTGACGCAACACGAACTGTTTCAGAAAACTGATTCCATGTAATAGGAAACCATTGAGCTTTGACATAATCCCGATATTTCAAGGCTACTCGGTCGCCATATTTTTCGGCCTGGCGATGAACCAAAACAGATAAATGATGATAAGTCATACAATTATTTATTAAATATTCGGTACAAAGGTATTGTTTAATTTACAATTATTATCATAATAATAAATTATTTTTAAATCATAATCAAATCATAATCAAGTGTTTAAACAACTGATTATTAGATTAAACCCTCTATAATAGAGCCTTTTACCATATTATAATTGCATTGAATCAAATTATATTTCATGCAGTTCTTAGTGAGTGGTGTACATGGTGCACATAAAAAGACTTTATTTTGGTTTCAGAAATCAAATTTCAAAAAAACTGCAATCTGAAGAATTTTTGAAATTTGATTTTCAGGAAAGGAAAAAGGTTATTTTAAGTACACCATGTACACCACTCGTGTTTCTATAGTGCTCATTTACAGATTTAAAATATGTCCAGAAATATTGGTAGAAGAGTCCAGAGATCTTTGACGAAATCTCTGGACTTTCCAACCAAACTCTCTTTTTTAATTTTCAACCATTCATCAATCATTGCTCAACCATTCATCAATGCTTTTTATTTATTGAAGAATGGATGACGTTCAAGTTTATAAATACAGCCAAGAACAAAGATAACAGACGAATATTAGATTTAAAACCAACGTAATTTTCAAGCAAACGCTTCATTTTAAATTACTCTGCCAATCTTTCTTTTATCAATAACGATGGCATTCCTATCATAATTTTTAATTTTAGCAACAACATAATAACCTAAAAAAATAATATCAATACTGCATACAATATAGAGCAAACAATCTGCCAAACAAAATATTTCTGTAATTTTACTTTTGGAGAACATCGCGATATATAAAATCAATTCGGGCCGAACCCTCAAAAGTTCAGCCCGAATTAGAATTAGTTACATAAATTTTAAATATCTACAAAGCTCTTATAAAAGTTTCATACTACCTTGAAAAGTATCGTGTCGAGAATTCAAAGCAATCATAATTATAGTCCTCTAATTAAGATAATTTTCCTCTATTAATTGGATGCTTCAATTTTACCATCCGGTATTTTGTGTAAGGTTTTTATTCTTCAACAATTCTAATTGCGGAATAGGGAAAAAATACATCTTATCGTCCCATGAACGTTCTTTTATATTACGGGTATACGTATAGGTACCATCCGCATTCTTCGTTATCTTCATTTCTGTTATACTTTTCATCCCTTTTCCTTCTTTCCAGCGGCGAATATCCCAGAAACGATGTCCCTCAAAAGCCAACTCTACCATGCGTTCGTTAGTGTACTTTTTCCAGAATTCATCTGTAGAAAGCCCCACAGGAAGTTCTGGCATCTTTACGTCTGCACGGTTACGAATAATATTTACAGCTTCACGGGCCGACATCGGAAATTCAGCGGAAACGGCATCGGCAGATCCCAAATATTTAAACACAGCCTCGGCATAGTTGAGATAAAACTCTCCCAAACGATAAGTAATCCATGTATGCTTGCTAGTCTTTTTACTACTGGTAGCACGCATATCAATGGCTGAATCCAAATACTTGCGGAGGTAATAGCCAGTAGGCGTAGCTCCGGAAACAGGTTCACCGTTGGCACCTCCATAATACGTCTGAATAGGCATCGTATTGTAAGATGGCCACTTAGTGTCACCATTTTTCACCACTGTCATAGAAAGGCGGGGATCACGCCCTTTATACGGATTAGCAGGATCATAACCGCTACCTTCTTCGTCCCAAAGTTTACCTGTGGCCTGCATTTCATAAGCATCTACCAGCGTTTGTGTCGGGCAATTACCACTATTCCCTCCGTCTATGCCCACAGGATAGTTGTAACCCTCCAACACGTTAGAGTCTGTACCTGAACTACCATAGTAACGACGCATAAAAATCATTTCTTTGTTCGTCCAATTGCTCGTTCCCCACAAATCGGAATATTTGCCCAAAGTATAACCCTGTGCAAGACAAGAATCAAGCACTTCCTTGTTAGCCAATGCAGCTTTTCGCCATAACTCGTTGTCATTAGTAGTGTTGAAAAGCGGACTGGCGGCATACAAAGCTGTGCGTGCTTTTAAAGCCATAACGGCATACTTCGTGGCGCGACCACTTTCAGGCGAACTACTACCCAAAGCATAAATGCCCAAGTTAGTGTAGTCAGCAGGAATGGCATCAACAATAGCATCACATTCAGCTTGAATGGAATCAAGCACATCCGCATAAGGTGTCCGCGTCAGTGTATTCACTTCATCGGTATTCACCATGTGAGTAAAATAGGGTACATCACCATATTGACGCACCAGATTGAAATAAAAATACGCTCTTAAAAAACGTACTTCATTAGAAAAATTGCGATAACGGAACATTTGAGCTTCGTAATCGTTGTTTAATTTCAACTCGTCGAATGTCAGACCTTGGAACTGATCCATATACAAATTACACAATTGTATAGCTGCATAGCTACCAGTCCAAACACCATCCTTGGCATTGGCCGGACTCCAAGCTCCGTTGGTAAAATCACAAATAGAATTGGTCGTCAACGCATATTCAGCCTCATCGCTTGCTGAAGCCAGCATTCCGCCCGAATAGTTCTGACCAAAATCATAATCTAGTTTCGAATAAATTGATGTCACAATACCAGTCACATAATCATAAGTCTGATCCACATATTCTTTTCCATAATTAGAATATTCGTGATAATCCAAATCAGCACACGATGTCAAGGCTGCCACACAAGCTAACCCAGTAACTATTTTTTTTAATTTCATACTTGTTCAGATTAAAAGGATTATTAAAAGCTTATTGTCACGCCCGCAAATACACTGCGTGTAAGCGGATAAGTTGCGCCGTATGATTCAGGGTCTGCTATCTTAATATGGTCAAAACAAAGTAAATCGACCCCTCTTACATACAGTTTCGCACTATTGATACACTTTGTTGTCTTCATCAACTTTTCAGGAAACTTATAATAAAGTTCTACCGTGCGTAATTTCAAAAATGAACGATCAGCAAGCCAGATAGTATTCGACTGGAAGTTGTTATCATTACTTTGGGAAGACAAACGCGGATACTTGGCATTGGGTGTCTCCGATGTCCAACGATTGTCATAATAATGTTGTGAAATAGTCGTATTGTTAATCAACGGCCAGAACAAGCTTTTGGTATTCAACATTGCCGAATAGTTACCTGTACCTTGAAATTGCGCGTCAACGCCCAAACCTTTATATTCCAACCCCATATGGAACGAATAGTAGATTTCAGGAGCTTTAGTGCTGTACCCAATCACAGTGTTGTCGTTTTCATCAATCTGATTATCTCCATTGATATCCTTGTACTTAATGTCACCAGGTTTAATATCTCCAAACATTTGCTTAGGACTGGCGTCAATTTCAGCCTGATCTTTAAAGAAACCGATAGCTTGCAAACCGGAAACAGGTGAATAACTCTTGCCGGTTCTCACTAAGTTTTCGTATAATTTAGGTTCCTCCAACATCTCAACAACCTTATTTTTTGATAATGCAAAGTTTATACCCATGTTCAATTTCACCCCGTTAACAAATTTTTTGTTGTAATCAGCACCCAACTCAAATCCCCAACTATCCACAACACCACCATTTTCAAACGGAGCAGAAAAACCAAGCACAGAAGAATATTTACCACTGGAAGAGACCCAAATATCGGTACGGCGCTCATAGAAACCATCAACAGTTAAGTTCAAACCATTGAATAAAACAGCATCCAGCCCCAAATTATATTTATAGGCTTTCTCGTGAGTAGAGTTCAACGATGCCAACCTTCCGAGAGACCAACTACTGGTATTTACGGAATAATTGGTATCAAACGGATAATATCCTCCTCCTCCGTAGGTTTGTTCCCAATAATCAGTTTGTTCTTCATCATCATCCAACGGCAAGCGGTCTGTCTGAATAATTCCAAATGAAGCTCTCAATTTCAGAAAATTTACCCATAACAGATCTTTCATAAAATCTTCTTTAGAAAGCACCCATGCGCCAGCAATAGTAGGCGAAAACGCCCATTTGTGCCCCGGAGCAAGTTTGTTGGAAGCAGAAGTCATCAGTGTTAAGTCAGCAAAATATCTGTCTTTATATCCATAATGAGTATAAAATGATATGTTTTGTCGATTCCATGTCTGATCTATACCCTTTTTATTACGATATTCATAATCGTATTTTAATTGTCCATATATCTTATGACTATTAAATGTACGATTATAGAACAGCGTACCGGCTAAGTTGAATACACGATCAAATGAAATGATCTTGGCAGTTGTACCCATAGAACTTTCTGCTCCCCCAGTATAAGATGAGGTAGCTGTAGGCACGCCGTTTTCCCATGTCGTTACGGCATTACTGCCATAGATAAACGTACGTGAATGATCTTCCCAATATAACGCATCATTGTCATATGCCATCATCCAGCTAGCACCAAGACCGGGTGTGATAGCAGAAAAATCGTGCGTCAAAGTAGCATCAGCAAACAGCGAACGTTCGTGATATTTGGTATAAGCTGCCGCTTGGGATACTGCTACCGCATTTTCTGTTCCATTCCACGTAGAATTTCCTCCCCACATACCGTTCTCTAATTTTACAGGGAAAGCGGCCGACGGAACTACATAAATCATATCTTCCCATATATGTGCACCGTCAGTATCATTTGCACCGGGCGTTCTTGTTTCAGACAACACTCCAAGCAGATTCAATTTTAGCTTAGTTTTTGGAGTCAAATCAATATCCAGATTGGTACGCAAGTTGGCACGAGAATATTGATCTTGTGTGGAATAACCTTCATTCGTATTAGAATGAGCTATGAATCCACTATTAGTAGTCAAGTCACCCATAGCATAATAACGGAATTTTTCCCCACCTCCACGGAAGCTGAGATTGTAAATATTCGTTGCACCTATGTTTCTGAAAGTCTCTCCTGCCCAGTCTACACTTGGATAGAGAGACGGGTAATTACCAGTTCGGAATGCCGCCAACTCATCAGCTGAATATTTTGCTGTTAACCCATCATTGGATAATGCTTCGTTAATAGCATTAGCGTAAGTCAGTCCGTTCACCATCTTCGGTACACGAATTTGCCAGTCGAAGCCATGATCGTAGCTAAATTTTAGTTCTCTAGCATTGTATTTACCCCGTTTAGTTTCAATGCTAATAACCCCATTAATGCCTTTGTATCCATAGAGTGCAACAGCAGAAGCATCTTTCAAGACAGTGACGGTTTCCACTTCTTCAGGAGTAACATTAGCAATATTACGTTCTATACCGTCTACCAATATCAACGGATTATTTGTAGAAGAACTTTGTAAACCACGAACATAGAAAGTAGGTTCATACTCCGTGTAGCGTCCGCTTCCTTCAAGCGTAGTTAGTCCCAGACCGTAACCATATAGAGAGTTAGCTATGTTTTTGGCACTACGCTTATTAAAATCTTCATTATATACTCGAGAGACAGCCCCGGTTGTTTCCTTCAAATACCCGGAACGAATACTATCACCCACTTCCTGTGCACCCACCGATAGACTAAAGCCGATTAGAAATGCAGGAATAATTATTTTATTTTTTTTCATAACTATTTCAATTTACAATTGAGAGTTTGTTTTATCATCACCATCCCGGATTTTGAACAAGTCCATATCCTTTGTTTACTTCAGTCAACGGAAAAGGAGACAAATACCACTTCGGGTCAAAACTATTCGTCCACCAATAACGCACAGGATTAGACATTTCGAAAACTTCATATTCAAAATGCGAAGGGAATGAAATTCCTTTTTTGTCATCAACACCATACCATACCGTATTAACACGTTGGCCATTAGCATCTAATCGATACAGGCGTAATCCATGCAATTGTTTTTCAAAGACATCAGCACGTTTATAACGTATCAGATCAAAGAAACGGGTATCCTCCATTCCTAACTCACAGACACGTTCACGCAAAATTTCTTCCAACAATGCCTCTTTATCAGTGGTTAAGTTTTTATCCGGATTACATTTTACCAAGCCTTGCATTCCTACACGTGCCCGAACAATATCTACCTGTGCGATGGCGTCAGCCAGATTCCCTCCGGATTGCAAAATTGCTTCTGCATAAGTCAAATAGAATTCAGACAAGCGCAAGTATGGCCACGTAGGATACAGGCGGAGTACATCATTCCCCATCAAGAATTTGATAGGCGCATATCCCGTAGTGAAAGAACCTGTTTGATTTTGCGCATCGTTTTTAGCATGGTAGCCTCCCACCCAGCTCTCAAAAGCTATACCGGACATATTTCCGCTCGTCCAGTCTAACGAAGTGGGCTGCCCATTGACAATAATCTCCTCGTACATGCGTGGATCTCGAGTTAAATTCAGATTTCCTTGTGAAATAGAACCGGTAGTGAACATTTCATCCAATTTACCCTCAGTTTTAGCTTTATCCCAATCAAAAGGCTTACCGTCAGCCCACGGAAACATCTGCATATATTCCTGAGTCGGGCTATAACCTCGATGAATACTACCTAATGCATCACCCCATGTATGCCAATTGTAATAAGATGATTTGAATGCATCAATCCCCGTCTGATGAACTTCCAGCAAAATCTCTCTGCTACCCTGTCTTGCATAAGCTTTACGGTAAGCCAAACGATAGTCTTCAGGACGAGTTCCCCCGGCTTGTATCAGGGTATAGAAACCATTAGCGTTCAATTCATTAAAGAAGTCCTGACAAGCTTTTAAACACTGCTGCCACAGCTCAGGTTTATAACCTCCGTACCAGATAGCCGAATTACTAGTAGCACCAGGATAATAAGGTTCGCTGTCATTGAACAATGGAGAAGCGGCAAACTGCAAAATACGACACTTCATGGCCATAGCGGCAGCTTTTGTCCAACGACCTGTTTCCGAATCAGGATTTTCCACATTCCATGGCAATACAGCTATGGCATCATCCAACAAACCTACCATAAAGTTGACGGTTTCTTCTACGCTGCCTCTAGGTAAATCATAGCTGGCATCCGTACCGGAAAAAGAAGCTTTTATGATAGGGAGACCGCCGTAGTGACGAAATGTGTCGAAATAACGGGCCGCTATAATACATTTAGCTTCAGCAACCATGCTTGCCTTTTCCGCATCAGTCAGCCCAGGAACTCTATCTACATTTTCAATCAGCAACCAAGCATAGCGAACGGCTTCCCATACACGGTTTGCCAAATAACTCCATTTGTCAGAACGAATACCATAATTGGAAGTATGAGTTCCACTATAATACGAACCGATAATACCTCCAGACAAGTAAGTAAACGTATAACAATCAGTTAAAGCTTCAGGCTTTCCTACATACTGGTTTGAAGATTCACAAGGGTAGGCATCGCTTGAAGTATTTCGATAAGGAAGCCCGTAATATTGCATGGAGTATAACGTAGTCAAATATTGTTTGGTATATTCGGCGCTATTGAATACCGTATCCGACGTCACAGTTCCTCCCGGCGCTTTCTCTAAAAAAGAATTACCAAACTTGATTTCATCAACGCACGAGCTGGAAATGACGATCGTCAGTCCCAACATGGCTATCATTAGTCTTTTATATCTTTTCATTTTTTTTATTTATGATTAAAAGCCAAGTTTTAAACTCAATGAATAAGTCTTAGTCAATGGATATGTAGGCGTGTTACTTGCTGTCGATTCAGGATCCCCCCAAATGTAATCTGTAAAAGTGAGCAAATTGTAACCACTGAAGGACAACTGACAGGCGTTCAACTTAATCTTTTTCATAAATGGGAAGTTGAAATTATAAGCTATCTGCATACTTTTCAGCCGCAAGTAGCTGGCATCTTTTTCCCACAAATCAGACCCTTGGTAATTGTTGACATCTCCGTTGTCAAATGTGGCACGAGGATAAAATGCATTCGGATCTGGATTTTCAGTTGTCCAGGTATGCTCCACCTGATAGGTCAGCAAACCGCCTTGATTCGCGTTATTACGATCGGTGAACGGACGGCGGAAAATTCCCGATATGGAACGGGTAACATTCCATGCTCCTGTCCATTGTAAAGATACATCAAAATTCTTCCAGCTGAACCCCATACTAATTCCAGCCATGTATTCGGGGTCATCGGTATATCCGAGGTCACGAGTATTATCATTGGCATCAATGTAGCCATTGTGGTCTAAATCCACATACACGCAGTCACCCGGTTTCAAATCTTTCAATTGGGTAGGATAATCTTCACTAAACACTTCTTTATAGTGTGCAGGAGTATTTTCATTGTAATATTCAAAGAACTCATATTGTAAGCGGGAACCGATACGATGGCCTTTCGAATATTGAAATTCATTATTCAGGGGTGCTTCTTTTCTTTCGATAATCTTATTCCAGTTATACATCAAATTTATTCCAAGATTATAACGGAAGTCATCACCTATCTTATCATTCCACTTCAATGACAATTCCCATCCCCTACTGTCTACCACTCCGAGGTTTGCCATCGGCAATGTAAATCCCAAGACCTGAGGAGCCGTATAATCACGGAGCAAAATACCAGTACGATGTTCAGTATACCACTCAAAAGTAGACTTCAGGCGATCATCAAAGAAATTGATATCAATACCATAATTTCGCTTCAGAGCCTTTTCCCATGTGACATCCGGATTATTTTTCGTCATTTCATAAGTTCCTTTAGAAAGAGTTCCGTTATCTATACCAAAGTAATAGCTGTATCCTCCTCTATTAGTCTCTGTACTATTATTAACGGAATACGGATCGGCAGTATACATAAAACGGCTTCCTCCGATCTTATCATTACCGACCAAACCAATAGTATAACGCAGTTTTAAAAAACTAATGAATGGCTTAATTGGTTTCCAGAACTTCTCCTCACTAACATTCCAACCAATTGATCCTGCAGGAAATGTACCGAAACGCTTATCTGGTGCAAAGTTTTCTGACCCATTATAACCCACATTGAATTCAGCCATATAACGACCACCGAAATCATAGGTCAAACGACCAACTAACCCAACGTAACCAGTAGGGATATCGGAATATGTACTCGGATAGTATTCTTTTGACTGGTTGTAAAGAGCCAGCCCAGTAACATGATGCAAGCCAAAAGTTCGGTCATAACTGAAAGCAGCCTCCATATACCAGTCACGCGACTTACCCGGATCTATATCTGCATAACTCAGTTGAGTATCCGTACCGCTTTTTTTATACAACAAACTGCCATTACTTTGAATTACAGGTGTATAAGTAGCCACATCTGCACTAGCTTGCGTATAGGCTGTAAATCCACTGTTGTATGATCCTTTCAAACGAAAAGATAATCCTTTAGTCAGAAAATCAAATTTCTGATTCAAAATGAGGTCGGCACTTAACTTATTATTGCTAGTTTCCATGAAGCCTTGTCCATAATAAGCAAAACCCGTTCCCCCTGTAAAAGGTAATGTCAAGTCTGTATAGTCATTAGATGCTACTACTAACTTTCTGTTTATCAAACCAGGACTGGAAAAAGGTGTAGCATAGTACATTTCCAGTAACATACCAGCAGCTCCTTGCCCTGTATAAGGTTTCCAGGCCTTATCAAGAGATCCAGCAATATTCATAGATAAAGTAGTACTTTTTGTCACATCAATATCCAGATTGGAACGGTAGTTAAACCGATTGTACTGGTAAGATAAATCGTATGGCAAGTCGAACTCGTTGAACAATCCGCCCTGCGTATACATACCTGCTGAAATAAAGTAGCGCACCTTGTTCGTTCCCCCCGATATATTAACATTATGTTGTGTCTGAATAGTTTGTTTTTTCAGCAAGTAATCCACCCAGTCAGTATCAGGAAAACGGATGGGATCCGAGTGATCTTTAAACTTTTGAATGATATCCTGCGAAAACATCAGTTTGTCTTTCGTCCAATCCGGATGGTCGTTAAGTTGCATTTGGTTATAGAACGTCGCATAGTTGTATGAATTGGCCAATTCTACCGTTTTTGTAGGGGCAATAATACTAGCCGAAGTAGAGACGGTAATTTTTGCTTTTCCTTCCTGCCCCCGTTTAGTAGTTATCAAAACCACGCCGTTTGCGCCACGCACACCGAACACAGCCGTGGCAGAAGCATCTTTCAAAATAGTGATACTCTCAATTTCATTAGGGTCAATGTCATTGAATGTACGTTCCACACCATCCACCTGAATCAAAGGGGAAGAATCTGTCCATGTTCCCTGGCCCCGTACAAAGATTGCAGCGGCATCCGAACCCGGTTCACCGGAATATTGCACCGTAGTAAGGCCTGCTAGTTGACCAGACAACATATTGGAGATAGAACCTGTCGGAACCTTAGTCAATTCCCCACCTTTTACACTGGATATAGCTCCCGTCAACGTAGCTTTCTTTTGCGTTCCGTAGCCAACAACTTCAACTTCACCAAGCATCTCACTATCTTCCTCTAATACAATCCTCATTTTTTCATTTGTGGCTATTATTTTCTTTGATTCATATCCAATGAATGATACAGCCAATTTTGTACCAGGAGGAACATTCAATTTAAATACTCCATCAAGATCTGTAATAGTACCGACTTTTCCACCTTGCACTTTTACATTAGCTCCAATAATTGGTTCTCCCCGAGAATCCACAACAATACCTGTTACTATGTTTTTTTGTTGTTGAACAGCATCCACGGTAGCCGCTAAAGACTGTACTCCCACTGACGGGAAAAAAGATACTACTAAACAAAATAAGAAAATTGGTGGTTTCGTCAGCAATTTTGTCTTCCACCTGCGCAGACTAAATAGTGTGTGCCTCATAAGATCATAAATTTAAAATTAACATATTAATACTAAATTATCTCTTCTACCAAGTTCAATGCAAGCGAGCAACCTTGCCATCTTTGTTCTTTCTTACTATTTTCTATTTCTAAAATTAAGTTTAACTATTTTTTAAGTTTAATTTATAAAGAGCGAGCCATATTAGCATATTTTATGTGAAATACTATTGCAAATATCATCAATCAATTAGTTAAAGTAAATGGATAAATGTACAAAAACATAGAATATTTGCTCATTTAGTAGCATAATACTGCTGTTTTTGATTTATGACTACTTAATATGATTTTTTAGGTCTATTAACAATAAATATTCTTTTGTGCAAAAATTAATTAATATCTCTATTTGATTATTATTTTCATCACCTCTTTTTTATTTCCTAAAAAGACATTCAGCAAATAAGTTCCCGGAGAGAGATCTTGAAAAGGTAATTTAACTTCACCGGACTGATATGTTCCTAAAAAATTAGAACGCAAAAGCTCTCCGGAAAGAGAAAAAAGACTCATACTAACTTTTTGAGGGGCATCTACTGATATAGCCAGATAAGCAGCACTATCGGTCACTGGATTGGGATAAACAAGCGGTAAGTGACTTTCTGAAAACTCTGAAACAGCAGTAATTACATCCGGTTGATATTCGAATGCGCCTAAATCGGGTGCAATCCCTAAGAATGGAAAGCCGAGATCCATGCCTTTATCTATCAGGTCACTGCCAGCCTTGAGCTTAAGAAACTCAACATTGGGCAAGCTTCCATCTACCTGACGGTCACTAACCAACAATGATTCATCCGTACTTACAAAATCCTTAGCATCGACAGTTACAGATATATCTGGAGAAAACGAATTATATGTATTTACACTTGTCCCTATATTTAGGGTATCCCCAGAAGAAGAATATTTGTAAGAAATGTTATTTTTCAATATATGATTAAACCCCTGGCAATCTAATGTTGTATCCGCTCCAGTTATTAAACTTTTGGTTATTCGTTGACTCAACATATTGTAGTTCTTTGCATTACGATAAGCGGTATTATTGTACCAATAACTACCGGTCTGCACATGGTGATTAGCATAAAATCCATTCGATTTATTCCTGTACGCCATACAAAATCGAACAATATTAGCCGGAATCGGGTTGGGTAATTCCGACACGATCGGAGCCTTGCCATATCCGCCGGCTTTGAAACCATTGCCATCGCCTTCGCTGGCAAATGAAGAGTTATACCCATTAAAAAACGCCCAACAATTTTCAAAAATCACTGATTCGTCTGAATTAATACAATCATACCCATCATCACTATTAAACCATGCACGACATCCTCTAATTACGTTCCCCGTTCCCCCTTTTGCTGGATGACAACCAAAACCATCGGTATTTCCACCTTTCCCCGTTTCCGAAAAGTAATCCCAATTACGGTATGCATCACAGTTAAGTACAAGATTATTGGAACCTCTTGTGAGATAAAAACCAATGGCCATACCATCGTGCATGCTCAGCTGTTCAAAGATATTGTTACTACCCTCATTATGAAAGCATTCCGACTGAGTATGTGTACTAATTGTAACTTGAGTGCCAATAACTTCCAACCCTTTGATATACAACCATGAACCTTTAACAAAGAAAACAATATTCCGATAACCGGCAGGTTTTACATTGGACATATCAATGATGGGACGTTCACCTGGATAAGCCCAATAGTAAATGCGTTTGGTGTTAGAAGTTCCACTTTTATCCAGATAATTCATATATGCCCAGATGCTCGACTTCAGATTAATCTGAGATTCAGTCATTGTATATGTTCCACCACGGACAAGCACTGTATCACCCGCAACAACGAACTGATGTGCTTTCATAATAGTGGCAAAAGGCAATGAAATGGAACCAGTACCAGTAGCATCATTTCCATTAGTAGCCACATAATATGTTTTAGCGTAAATTGCATATATACTCAAAAAAAAGAATACAAATAATAGTAAAAGATGTTTTTTCATTACGATTTATATATTAAATAATTATCATATTTTATCTTTATTACCAAGCCATATCCAATTTTTTCCCACATAAAACTAATATTAAATTTATTTGCATTTTTTCAAAAAATTGTATTGTATTTTAAATAATATCCTAAAGGCTACTTTTTCTTCACTTCTTACACAAACAAAGCTACAATTTGTGGAACTTTATCTCTTTGACAATCTATTCAATAAAACAATTATTTGACTAAGCATTATAAATGATAATAAATTTAAGATATAAAAGAAATTAGTTGTCGGTACGGAACGGAACAGCTGGTAAACCTTCTTTATTACTAAGATTTGGAATTGCTAATTCATTCCAAACAAATCTTACAGCTACAGGATTCTGTACTTCTCTTGACCATATAACAACTTCATTTCCTTTAATTTCAGCCTGGGTTGGAACAAACTTCCCATCGGATCCTGCTATTGAAAACCAGCTGAGTGACTGACTAAACCTCCAGCAATATTAGCGAAAGAAAGAATCACTTTATTTCGTTTCAAGGTCTCTCATTGCGATCACTTCAAAATGATTATCGTGCATAAACTTAAGATATTTTTCTAAAAGTTCTGGCGACGTGGTATAGTTTTCATGATCAGGATCAGGTACCTCGTGGATAGTAAAAACAAGAATTTGTCCGGATTTTAATTCTTTTAAAGCTTGAATGGTTTTATTATCAAGTTTATCTGTCATAGTATAGCTTGGTATAAGAAACTTTTTATCATTATTAGGATTAAAATAACGGCTTCCTCCAACACGGGCAAATTTATATCCCATATTCTTCAGAACAACTCTTGACAATGAATCTGAACGATTACCCGGGTAAGCAAATGAAACAGGTTTTACAATTCCATATTCTTTACACTTATCCTCTATATATTTAATTTCATCTCTTAGCTGACTTTCAGTCAATTTTCCTACCCCCTTATGATGGCCTGTGTGATTACCAATCTCAAATCCCATACTATCTAACGCTTGAATTTGTTCCCAAGTAATATTCTTAACAGCTGCAATTCCCGGTTTACGAGGATAATCACACACAAAAAAAGTCGCAGTAAAACCGTATTTCTTAAGCAGAGGAGCTACATTGGTATAATGAGTCACCGATCCATCATCAAATGTCAAAACAACAACAGGCTTTTTCACTCCAAATACCCTGTTATATTCACGTGCAAAACGTTTACCCATTTCACGTTGACTTGCAGAGTTGAAATGTAAGAAATCACCTCTATGTTGAAAATCAGATGTAAATATTACCGAGGTAAAACGATCTGAAGCAGAATATAATCTGGTTTGTTCATTCATCTGACTAAATAGCTCTGGAGTTTTAGAATAGCTTCCGAGTTCACCCATGAGTATTGGCAGCGAATCATTGCCTACAGCGTTTCTAAACATTCCAAATAATATTTTTAGTTTACCTCGTCTTTGTTGAACTCCTTCTGGTTTTGCGTCAGATTCTCCTTGATGCCACAAAATGGCTTTAATTGTTCCATATCGTTTACCAAGGTCTACTTTTTCTTTAAAATTGGAAAACAATTGAATTTCTCTGTGCTTCGAATTTTTAATCCACTGGTTGATTGAACTTCCACCTACCGCAGTTTGAAGTATTAGGATTGATACGTCTTTGGGAATATAGTTAAGCAACTCTTTACCAAATGCTAAGCCGCATCCTGTACCCTGCATTTTATTCTCATAAAAATTAAGTGGTTCTTTTGCTTGAATAATTTTACCATCCTTATCAAGACTCAATATTCTTGACGTAGTAATGGTATCCTGAGCTTCTAATTTTCCCCTACCAGCCATATTCGATTGACCAGCGAGTATAAATACCCAGACTTTTGCAGGATTTAATTCATCCAACCTACTAACAGCTTTACTCTCTTTTGTACCAGCAAATCCCTTAGGTCCGAATATTATGAACAAAATTGAAATGGTGTATATTAGCTTAAATTTCATTTAAATAAATATTATATGCATCCTCATTAATTTTACAAAAAAGGACAAACACGAAAATCTCGTCTTTACCTGATTGTGTTTTCCTTGTTTTAAATGAACCCTTACTTTACTTTTTCAAAAAATTCTGCTTCTACGATGCGGAGTTGACCTTTGGTATCCAGGTTCTTCGAATCTTTAAAACCATCTAGTTCTTTATTCCCATTCAGTTCAATCATGTTCTGGAAAGCGTCATTTTCTGTTCCAGCTCCGGTAAGTCGAATGGTAATACTCTTTCCAACCATAGGTTTCACTGGAATTGTGATATAGCCCAAACTTTGCGCAGTGTTACCTTTCCACACTATTTTTCGGTCTACCAAAATCTCGATAGGATAACTACGAGAACGCCATCCCGATAATTTCAGACAAACTTCTGATATTTCGGTTTTCTGCGCTAACTGATAAGTGATCCATCCTGTGGATATTTTTCCATCGTTTGTCCATTCACTTAGTTCATTATCGTCGTAACTGTTGATCGCATTATTTTTATTAGCCCCTGCTGTTGCCGATATTATATTAATTGTTTTACGAGTAATTTTGTAAGATGGAGTAGATGGCGTTTCACCCCGGGATAAATTGGAAGGTAATTTATCACCAGGCAAATCCTTGCTTAGACCATCAACCACACTTGCAGGAGTGGTTTCGAAAGATATAGTCGTAGACTGCAAACCTTCTGCTGAAGCTGACAGTGTAACTTTGCCAGCTTTAGTTGTTGTACGAATTAAAGCCCGATTGATACCACATTCTGCTGGTAGAGTTTTTGACAAGATATAATTATCAAGCCCCTGTGCAATACCTCCACGCCATTCAGCAGGGCCATCCAACTTAAATGTGACCGGCGTGTGCACAATTGGGCATCGTTGACCTTTAGCATCCACAACTTCTATCTGTGCAAGTACCATATCAGCTCCATCAGCTTTAACAGATAACGGAGACTTAATCAAAGAAAGTTTTAATCCAACGGGGACTCCTGCGGTCTTTTTTGTATCAGAAGAAACGATTTTCCCTTTCTGGTAGCTTACAGCTTTTAATGTACCTGGTTGATATGCTACGTTTTTAAAGGTATGCAAAAAATAATTGCTATGTTCCCCAAAACCAAGTGATTTTCCATTCAAGAAAAGCTCTACTTTATCTGACGGAGAAACAACATATATATCTTTTACAGTTTTGTCTGTGTAATTCCAATGTCCAATAATGTACGTACGTGGATTTTCGATATCAACCCAACCATCCCACATAGTTTGATGGGTATAATATGCATCTTTAGGAATACGCATAGCATCAACTTCTCCGCTTCGACGATAATTTTCTTCACCACGACAGTGTGTATTCGTATCCGAAAATACGATGTTCAATCCACCAGAACTCACACGAGTACCAGTTCCGGGTCTCATGCAAAAATAATCAGACCAACGTTTTAGGTCTTCTACTGCAAAAGAATCTTGATTCCGGTTATATTCAGATGCATCAGCATTTCTATAGAGCGGTCCTGCTCCATTTTTATGATAAGGCGGTGTCAATTCATCCCAATATTTTCGTAACGCTTCATCACGGCAATATTCAGTTGCAATCATCGGCTTTCCTGCACTTTTATTTATATAAAGCATTTCACCCCCGTATTCAGCTATTTTACTATCAAGCATTTCACGTGAGCCTATAGCACGACCGCCATAAGGATCATATTGGTTTCTAATGGCTTTCATTTCTGCCATATGTTCTTCAGTAATAGATTCGTTTCCCGACTCATACAAAACTACACTAGGGTTATTACGATTATAAATTATAGCATCACGCATTAATTCTTTTCGTTGTTCCCAACGACGCCCCTTTACATCACCTTCGGCATCGCCTGCAGGGAACATTTGCATCAAGCCAACTCGATCACAGGATTCAACATCCTGTTTCCATGGAGTAACGTGCATCCAACGAACCATATTGGCATTACTTTCCACCATCAAACCATTACTGTAATCGCTCAACCAGGCAGGAACTGACAGACCTACTGCGGGCCATTCATTACTGGTGCGCTGCGCATAGCCTTTTATTTGAATTACCCTATCATTCAGAATAACCATTCCGTTCTTAAATTCTGTTTTGCGGAATCCAGTACAATTTTTTACTATATCTACAGATTTACCATCTATTTTTAAAATTGTGTACACGTTATACAAATAACCGTATCCCCAGCTCCAAAAATGCATATTTTTTACATTGGAGGAAGCTGACACTACAGTAGTCGTATTTGGTTGTACAATAACTTCATTTCCTGTAAAACGAGCAGTTTCTTTTCCTTCTAGATTCGTAATAACAACTTCAAAATCAACATTCTGAGGAGCTGGAGTCTCATTTTTAATTTCTGACTCAGCGTGAATAACCGCTTCCCTCTTCTTAATATCAAAGTCTGAAGCATAAATATAAGTTCCTGTTGTTTTTAGGTTGGAATAAAGCGGTAATGTTTGGTATACCGAGCCGGTTACATGTAAAAATACATTCTTTGGGATACCTCCATAATTAGCATTGAAATTTTTATTATTCCACTGAAATGTGCTATTCGTAGATTTTTCGTGATAGTTCCAACTATTATCAACCCGAACTGCAAGTACATTATCACCATCATAATTAATATTTGAAGAAATATCGAATCCAAAAGCCATTACACCGTTTTCATGCAAACCTACAAACTTGCCATTCAGATAGACTTCTGCTGCAAAACGAACTCCTTCGAATTCAATAAAAAGTTTTTTCCCTTTATCAGAATTCGGCAAATGAAAGTGTTTTCTGTACCAAACTACAGTATCTGTAAGTTCTTCAATATGTACCCGAAAAGCTTCGTCTTCATTAAATGCATGAGGCAGTGTTACTGGTTGCCATGAAGAATCGTCAAAATTGAAATTCATAGCATTGGGAATATCCCCTATTTTCAGTTTCCAGTCAGAATTAATATTATAAGTCATACGCTGGTTGACTGGTGCATTGTATTCTTGACCACTGGCATAAGTCAGTATAAATAAAAAAGAAAATATTAAAAATAGTCTATTCATTGTTTTATGGTATTAGAATTTTTTATGATGCAAAAGTAAATGCTACTACACACAAAACAGTAATCATTTCTAGTCAAAAGGAATCAATCAGATCAAATTACAAAATTTTGAACTTAAATAAGCTGTTTTTTTCTATTATTAAGACCTCTATTATAAAAATAGTCCTCATATTTATGAAATAATTAACGATTGAATTTTATCAAAACAGTTTTTTACCAGGGGTAAATATTGATTTTATAACAAGTCTATTTTTTATTTATAGTGATTAACTTAATACTTTTCTATTCAGCAGTATATACATTTGAACGTTGTTTTTCATTCATCTTTATTGTATTTCCATTCAACTAGAAAGTTGCTTTGAATTCCAACTTTTCTAAAAATGGAACAGCTAAAATAAAATGGCATCAGAGGCCATCGTCGAACCTGTAACTGATAGCGCATTTATAGCTTTAGTTACATAAATCGCATCAACAGCTATTTTAGCTGATGCAAAATATAATATAGATCAAAATCAGGAATATTGAAATTAAAACTGTTTGCATTGTCTTGGAGCAAGTGTTGAATTTTAAATGAACGACAAATTATTTCTTATATTCTTTTATGTATTGAGAAGGAGTTACACCAAATTGCTTTGTAAACGTTCGAGTAAAATTAGTAGGGAGTGTATATCCAACTTTATAAGCTGTCTCTGAAATAGAATAATCACCACTAAGAAGATATTCTTTAGCTTTATTCATTCGTATGGAAGTAACAAAATCATGTATGGATCGGTTGGTCAAAACTTTTATCTTTCGATACAATTGAGAACGGCTCATATTTAAACATTCAGCCAATTTATCTGGATCGAAATCTTCCTCTTCCATATTTTCTTCGATTGATGAAACTAGTTTATTTAAAAAGGCTTCATCTGTTATATTAATAGCTATTTTTCTAAATTCAGTGGGTAAACCATTTGAAAATAATTGTCTCAACTTCATGCGTTGATCTAACAAATTTGCTATACGTGCTTCGAGTACATCTGTATTAAACGGTTTGATAACATATGCATCAGCCCCTGTTTCATAGCCCTCAATCTTTGATTCGTCAGATTGCCGGGCTGTTAACAAAATTACCGGAATATGGCTTGTATATTCGTTTATTTTTAATCGTTTACAAAATTCAATGCCATCAACTCCTGGCATCATAATATCGCTAATAATTAAATCAGGAATAGTTTCAATGGCTTTATTAAATCCATCCAGACCGTTTTGCGCAGTCATAACATGATATTTATCACTAAAATTTACAGTAAAATAGTCTCTTATATCAGCATTATCATCAACAAGAAGTATTAATGGGCAATTA
>JAATGU010000143.1 GCA_015654535.1 Bacteroidales bacterium | reverse complement strand
TCTTTTTTGAAAGAAAAGCCTACTCACTACATTGAATCGAAATTAATGGAATCGAAATTCGGAGAGTTCTACAAAGGATTTGGCCTGATAAAAGACGTGCAAAAGATGGACTTTGTACAAGCTCGCGTTCCTTTCGACATCAATATCAAATAAAATGAGATGGAAGATAATTTTGTTAAGATACAAAAGAGCCTTTACCCTCTCTCCTTCTTTTATGGACTGGGAGTAAGACTGCGCAACAAGTTGTTCGACTGGGGAATTCTACACTCAAAAAGTTATAATATTCCCGTTATCAGCGTAGGAAATATCACAGTGGGTGGTACAGGAAAAACGCCACACACTGAGTACTTAATCAAATTATTGCAAAAAGAATTTAAAGTAGCTGTGTTAAGCCGTGGTTACAAACGTAAATCCAAGGGGTTTGTACTCGCTTCTACAGATAGTTCTGCTCAGATAATTGGCGATGAACCTTACCAAATAAAACAAAAGTTTCCTGAAATAACAGTAGCTGTGGATAAAGACCGTTGCCACGGGATAGAGACTCTTTGTGAAAAGCAAAATGCATCTAAATTAGGAGTCATTCTTTTGGATGATGCTTTTCAACACCGTTATGTGACTCCGGGCATAAACATTTTATTGGTTGATTTTAATCGACTCATTTGGGAGGACGTACTCCTTCCAGCCGGACAATTACGAGAACCTGCATACGGAAAGCATCGGGCAAATATAGTTATTGTGACTAAATGCCCTCGAGTGATGAAGCCTATGGATTATCGGATTATCAACAAACAATTAAATCTTTATCCATATCAGCAACTCTATTTTTCATCATTCAAATACGGCAATCTTACGCCTGCCTACGCAGATTATAAAATTAAAAAAAAATCTCTTGCTCAGATAGAAAAAGATGAGAAGATTGTATTACTTACCGGAATTGCTTCTCCGCACCTATTGATACAGGAGCTACAAAGATATACCTCTCATATAATTCCTTTAACATTCCAAGATCATCATGATTTTACCGAAAATGACCTGAAGAAGTTGAAAGAAACTTTCGAGAATCTATCCGGAGAAAAAAAAATGATTATCACCACGGAGAAAGACGCAGCTCGTCTTTCTTTATTTCTCCATTTAGAAGAAATATTAAAAAAGAATATATATATTCTTCCTGTGGAAGTAAAAATTCTGCAAAATATGGAAGAGATATTTAACCAAAACATTATAGAATATGTTAGAAAAAATAGAAGAAACAGCAGCCTTTCTTAGAGGGAAAATGCATACAAATCCTCAAACAGCGATTATATTAGGAACAGGATTGGGGAATCTTGCTAATGAAATAACTGAAAAATACGAAATAAGATATCAGGATATTCCTAACTTTCCCGTATCCACAGTCGAAGGCCACAATGGAAAACTTATTTTCGGTAAGTTGGGAAATAAAGATATAATGGCTATGCAAGGACGCTTTCACTACTACGAAGGTTACTCTATGAAAGAAGTTACATTTCCTGTACGTGTGATGAAGGAACTAGGCATCCAAACTTTATTTGTATCCAATGCCAGCGGTAGCACCAATGCTGAATTTGAAATTGGTGATTTAATGATTATTACCGATCATATCAACTATTTCCCCGAACATCCTCTTCGTGGCAAGAATCTCTACGGAGATCGTTTCCCGGACATGAGTGAAGCATACTCCAAAGATTTAATAAAAAAAGCACTTGCTATCGCAAAAGAAAAAGGAATAAGGGTACAACAGGGTGTCTACTTAGGCACACAAGGTCCTACTTTCGAAACCCCTTCAGAATATAAACTTTTCCATATATTAGGAGCTGATGCAGTAGGCATGTCCACCGTTCCTGAGGTAATAGTAGCCAATCATGCAGGGATCAAATGCTTTGGAATTTCTATCATTACCGATCTGGGCGTTGAAGGTAAAATAGTAGAAGTTTCTCACGCAGATGTTCAAAAAGCTGCCGATGCTGCACAACCCAAAATGACAACTATCATGCGTGAATTAATTAATCGCGCATAATCCTATATTATAAACATGCAAGAAAAAAATAGAACTGAAATAGCAACACTAGGCGAATTTGGCCTCATCAAACATCTGACTGAAGGTTTTGAACTAAAAAACGAATCCAGCAAATATGGTGTGGGCGATGACGCTGCTGTACTCTCCTACCCCGCCGATAAACAAATATTAGTCACCACAGATTTGTTAATGGAAGGAGTTCATTTTGACCTAACATATGTTCCATTAAAACATTTGGGATATAAAGCCGCGATGGTTAACCTTTCTGATATCTACGCAATGAATGGCTGTCCAAAACAAATAATTGTCTCTATAGCCCTTTCTAAACGTTTTTGTGTAGAGGATCTGGAAGATTTTTATGACGGACTACGATTGGCTTGTGAAGATCATCATGTAGATATTGTAGGCGGAGATACTTCCTCTTCACTTACAGGTCTTGCCATAAGCATTACTTGCATTGGAGAAGTAGACAAAGACAAAGTGGTCTATCGGAATGGAGCAAAAGAAACTGATTTAATTTGTGTGTCCGGTGATCTGGGAGCTGCCTACATGGGACTTCAACTATTAGAGCGTGAAAAGGTGGTTCTTAAAGGTGAAAAAGATCTTCAACCAGACTTTTCAGGAAAAGAATATTTGCTGGAACGTCAGCTAAAGCCTGAAGCTCGCGGAGATATTATTACTAAATTAGCAGAATTAAATATAGTTCCTACCTCAATGATGGACATTTCCGACGGACTATCCTCAGAATTGTTACACATTTGCACTCAAAGCAAAGTTGGTTGTAGAGTTTATGAGGAACATATCCCCATTGATTATCAAACAGCTGTAATGGCGGAAGAATTCAATATGAATCTTACAACCTGCGCACTCAATGGAGGAGAAGATTACGAATTACTTTTCACTGTTCCCATTGCCGACCATGAAAAGATATCAGAGATGGAAGGCGTTAAACTGATTGGACATATCACCAAAGCAAGCTTAGGCTGTGCGCTAATCACCAGAGACGGACAAGAGTTTGAATTAAAAGCACAAGGATGGAATCCTTTAAAAGAAAAGGGTAACTAATTCATTCTGTGAGGATCATAGAAATCTAGTATCTGCCAACAAATAGTGTTCAGACTATTTGTTGGCTTTTTTATTAGCATACGTTTGTATATTAAAAAACTTTCACTACCTTTGCATCCGCAATCACAGAAGGTACCATAGCTCAGTTGGTAGAGCAAAGGACTGAAAATCCTTGTGTCACTGGTTCGATTCCAGTTGGTACCACCTTGAAAATCAAGCACCTACATTTATTTGTGGATGCTTTTTTTGTTTGTAAAATGCTCCTTTTTAGCCGTAATTTAGCTAAAAGTTAAACCGAGAGTTAAACCAAAAACAGTATAAGTACAAAACGGTTAACATCTCACACTATAAGTCTAAGACACTATCTCAACTTGATTATGAAATAGGATATAGCGACAAGAAGGGTAATGCATCTCTCTAGCAATATTGAACGAAAAAGAATCTTTTATTTCTTCAATCGCTTCACTTATTGCCTTCCAAATATTCTTTTTTAAAAATGTTAACGCAAAGAATAAACACTGACAATAACAACGGTCCGAAAATAATCCCCATAAAACCAAATAAAGAGAGTCCGATAATCACTCCAAATATTGTGATTAACGGATGAATGTTTGCCATTTTCTTTTGTAAAATGAAGCGTATAAGATTATCCACATTTGTGATAATAACAATGGAATAAGCTGCTAGCCCGATAGCACTTACCCAATGGCCTGTCAAACCCATATAAATTACAAGTGGAAGCCAGACCAATGATGTTCCTATTAGAGGAATAATTGTTGCAAAGCAAGTTAAAAAACCAAAAAGAAGAATATTGGGGGCTCCAAAAATAAGATATCCAACCATTGCTATTAATCCTTGTATAACTGCCAGCAAAGGAATACCTATTGCATTAGATTTCACAATTACATGAATTTCGTTTAATATGTTTTTCTTATTTTTGTCGTTGAAAGGTAATAGGTCATAGGCGTATGTTTCCATCTGTGTGCCACCAATCAACATAAAATAAAGAATAAAGAGCAGTGCAAAAATATTTATAACAAAACCACTTATATTTCCCATTAATATCTGCCCTAGTTTAGGTAAAAATGAAACAACAGACATTATATTATCTTTGTTGAGAACATTATATCCTATCTTTTGCTGAACTAAATCAGAGATCTTTTGAATAGATCCAATAAATTCTCCTGAATCAATATTTATATCTTTCAACTTGTTAATAAGCAGCCACGCAGTTAACGAAATTGGTATAAGGAAACACAATATTGATTCTATCAATATAAGTATTGCAGCCAAATTACGTTTCAAATGTTTCTTGTTGGTCAGATATAGTAATTGATTTCTCACCAATATATAAATAGTTGCTGCACCCAGTATTCCATTAAGAAAGGGTGTAAATTTTATAAATAGAATTATTCCCAAAGTGAGGATAATAATGATAAGCGAATATTTCCAATATCGTTCTTTTGTATCCATGCATTTTTCTTATTACAATTATCTACTTACAAAACTACAGATGAGTTATAATTACTCTTTAGAGTTTTTAATAACAGACACTTAACTTTATTAACAAAGCTTATACCTAAATGTTTATTTAATTGAAAAATGAATGCAGGACCTTCTAGAGAATTTGGATAAAACAACTACATTTAATGAAAATATTAAAGCGTTTTCATAAGATCATCTCTGCCTTCAAAATCGGATATTGCCTGCTTCCAAGCATCTGAAATGGACTCTGTCGTTTTTGTCTCGATATTATAGCCAACCATAACCGTTTGGCAAACACATTTTATTTCTTCGGTATCAGCATCAATTACTTGCTGAAAAAGTTTAAAACTTTTGTTTCCAATTTCCGAAACTGCAGTTTGCACAGCTATTTTTTCATTAGGAAACACTGGCAAAAGAAAGTTCACTTGAATATTAGCAATTACCAAGCCTGCATCCTCGAGAGAATCTTTGCTGTTCTTAATTTCATTAAAGTAAGCAGTCTTTCCTAAATCATAGAATGAAAAATAAACAGTATTATTAACATGCCCCAATGAATCTACATCATTGAAGCGTAATTGAATAGGAAGTGTATGTTTGAATTGCATTTTTTCCATTTTTACTATTAAATTTGTTCGCAAAAGTACTCATTTTAGGAACTATTGGCAACAATCTTCATTATTTTACATTAAAAAAACTACAAAGTATAACTTTAATTTATACATTTGTGGACAAATTATGATTAATCACAAAGAACAATGGCTAAAATAACAAAAGAAGCGGCTTTACTCTACCACTCACAGGGTAAGCCTGGAAAAATTGAGGTAGTTCCCACTAAACCTTACAGTACACAAACCGATTTGTCCCTAGCGTATTCTCCCGGTGTAGCAGAACCTTGCTTGGAAATTGAAAAGGATCCGCAAAACGCTTATAAATATACAGCTAAAGGGAATTTAGTGGCTGTGATATCTAATGGCACTGCCGTCCTCGGGCTTGGAGATATAGGCGCTCTTAGCGGAAAACCAGTAATGGAAGGTAAAGGGCTACTCTTTAAAATCTATGCAGGAATTGATGTTTTTGATATCGAAGTGAATGAAAAAGATCCCGAAAAGTTTATTCAGGCAGTTAAAGCCATTGCTCCTACTTTTGGCGGCATTAATTTAGAAGATATTAAAGCACCGGAATGTTTTGAAATAGAAAAACGATTAAAAGCCGAGCTTGATATACCAGTGATGCATGATGATCAGCACGGTACTGCTATTATTTCTAGTGCAGGACTACTTAATGCTCTTTTAGTAGCTGGAAAAAAAATCGAAGATGTTAAGATTGTAGTAAACGGCGCTGGTGCATCTGCAAACTCTTGTACCAAATTATATATTGCACTTGGAGCACGCAAAGAAAACATTGTGATGCTTGATAGCAAGGGAGTAATCTCTACTTCACGTACAGATTTAAATGAATCGAAGAGTTTTTTTGCAACTTCACGTACAGATATTCACAATTTAGCTGAAGCAATGCAAGGTGCAGACGTCTTTTTGGGATTATCAAAAGGAAATGTGGTTAGTCAAGATATGGTTCGTTCCATGGCTAAATGTCCGATTGTATTTGCATTGGCAAATCCCGTATCTGAAATCTCTTACGAAGATGCAATGGCAGCCCGTCCCGATGTATTAATGTCCACCGGTCGTTCAGATTATCCGAACCAAATAAATAATGTAATTGGCTTCCCTTATATATTCCGTGGCGCTCTTGATACTCAGGCTAGTGCGATCAATGAAGAAATGAAATTAGCAGCTGTAAAAGCGATTGCTAACCTTGCCAAACAACCGGTACCAGATATTGTAAATGCAGTATACCATGTGAGCAACTTAACTTTTGGACCTCTCTATTTTATCCCAAAACCTGTTGATCCTCGTTTAATTACTGAAGTGTCAATGGCTGTAGCCAAAGCTGCAATAGACTCGGGAGTAGCTCGTAAAACAATAGAAGACTGGGATGCTTATAAAAAACAATTATTAGAGTTAATGGGATATAAATCCAAATTAACCAGCCAGCTTCACGATATGGCACGCCGTGATCCCAAAAGAGTTGTTTTTGCAGAGGGAGGACATCCCAACATGCTTAAAGCTGCTGTTGAAGCTTATAATGAAGGGCTTTGTCACCCTATCATTTTAGGTAATGAAGAACGCATTGAGAAATTAGCAAAAGAGCTAGATTTAAATCTTGAAGGAATTGAGATTGTAAACCTCCGTAATGACAGTGAAACAGGACGCCGAGAACGTTATGCCCATCTTTTGACAGAAAAACGTGCACGTGAAGGTGCTAATTACGATGAAGCAACTGATAAGATGTTTGAGCGCAACTATTTTGGTATGATGATGGTTGAGACTGGAGAAGCTGACGCTTTCATTACTGGCTTATACACCAAATATTCTAATACAATAAAGGTTGCTAAGGAAGTGATTGGTATACAGGAAGGTTTTAAGCATTTTGGAACCATGCACATATTAAATTCAAAAAAAGGCACTTTCTTTTTGGCTGATACATTAATAAACCGCCACCCTGATTCTGAAACATTGACCGATGTTGCCAAATTAACAGCAAAGACCGTTCATTTCTTCAATCAAACACCGGTAATGGCTATGCTTTCTTATTCAAATTTTGGTTCAGATACTACAGGAAGTCCACTAAAAGTGCATGAGGCAGTAAAACACATGCAAGAAAATTTCCCTGATCTGGCAATAGATGGAGAGATGCAAGTAAACTTTGCTCTAAACAAAGATCTTCGTGATGAAAAATATCCATTCACAAGATTGTTTGGAAAAGAAGTGAACACTTTAATATTTCCCAACCTTAGTTCTGCAAATTCAGGATACAAATTAATTCAATCCATGTGCGATACAGAATTAATAGGACCGATCCAAATGGGACTTAACAAACCTATCCACTTTACTGACATTGAAAGCTCTGTACGCGATATTGTTAACATTACCGCAGTGGCTGTAATTGATGCGATTGTAGCCAAGAATACAAAAAATGCCAAATAAACTATAATCATTAGGGATGATAAAGATGAATACCATAAGATCCTCATTTATCATCCCTATTTTTCCCTCTATTCTTAATTTTATCGATGAAAAAAAAACTCTCTAATTCACAATGTATTTGCATCATTCTTCTTTGGATAGTACTTTGCTATTTTGTACTGATCTCTGTCAAAAGAATTGATGGTCCGGTTCTACTGTCTTTATTTATTTCCGGAGCATTAGTCATTGTGCCAGTATACAAATCACTTAAAAAAAATAAATAGCATCTTTCCAGCATAAACAAATAATCTAAATTTATAAGATTACTAATAGATATTTTCGATAATCAAAGTCGATGAGATTCTACTCACCCATTCTAATCTCATTTCTAGCAATCTTTCCCATCCAGATAAACTAACAAGAGCTAAATCATAGCTATATAAAAGTTTTTCATCCATCATTTTCATATCTACAGAATTTATATGATTAGGTGCATTTTGCCCAATAGTCCTTATCATCTCTTTCATCTCAACATTCTTATTCAAGTTCCCTTTCACATCTAATATTGTAACTTGTGCATTAGAGTTATGTATCAACTTTTGAATATAAGTAATCAAAAAAGTATCGCTTGATTCAACAAAAGGAACAAATACTCTTTCCACACTTTGAAAATTTTTATTTATTAAAATTCCTACCGGTATTTTACTTTTGGATAAAATGGAGTATATTTTTTCGTCAAAAAGAGAACTTTCAAAAAGTTTCTCCTTCCCTGTCACTGTATTAATCATCCTTTCGGGATTAATTATTTTTGTGGTAAAGCCTAAAATCCTACCAAGCAGGCTCCCTTCAAAAATCGATTGTTCTAAATTAAGTAACAACAAATCATAATCACCCTTATTCCCCATTTCTGCAACTTCCGTTTCTAAATCATTGGAAACTTTAAACAAAGAGGTTATGGTGAGCTTTAAAGATTGGGCTTCTACAGTTATAGGAGCAAAACTCTCTTTTTCATATAGTTCCAAATTACGATGATGTAAGCCATTAGTTGGTATCAAATGCATAGCTGTAATAACCGTATTTTTATTATTTTTCTGAGAAAAACAATTTGCCAAACGGAGTAAAGCCGGACCGTTCTCCATATCACTAAAAAATATCAAAATTTTATTTTTTGAGATATTACTTATTGTTTTCTGAAAATTAATGTCTTTTGATTTAAATAGTACTTCAATCAGTTTTAAAGCTGGTCCCGTCATAAATGTTGTAACCAGAGCCATAATTACCATCATAGTAAATATCTCTGGTGGTAAAACTCCTAAATCATAGCCAATATTAAGAATAATAAATTCCATCAATCCCCTTGTATTCATCAAAGCACCAATAATGAGGCTATCTTTCCAACTCTGTTTCACAAATTTTGCTGCCAATGAACTTCCTACAAACTTTCCTAAAACCGCAACAAAAACTATTAATCCCGTAACTTTCCATAAATACGGGTCATTTAAAAGACCAATTTCCGTTCTTAAACCTGTAAAGACAAAGTATAGTGGCAACAATAAAACGAGAGAAACATCCTCTATTTTTTCGATAACCACACTTCTAAGTTTTTCATTCACCGGCATTATTACTCCAGCCATAAACGCTCCGAATAAAGCATGAATTCCTATACTCTCTGTAACATATGCAGAGACTAAAAGAGTTAAAAACAGAATAGCTATCATACTTTTATTCAAACTTTTTTGAGAAAATAAATCACCGATACGTTTTAAAAAAGGACGGACTACCTTAAGCATAATGAAAACATATGCAACGACCAAAAAAATCGTATAAAGTGAACTAACAAAAGATCCTGCCTTAACTATAGCAATAACAACAGCTAATAAGCACCAAGCGGTAATATCGTCAGCTGCAGCACAGGTGATAATAACAGAGCCCAATTTTGTTTTATGAATTCCGCGTTCCTGAACAATCCTTGCTAAAACCGGAAAAGCAGTAATGCTCATTGCAATACTTAAGAAAAGGCCAAAAGAAGCAAACGGAACTCCTTTTAAGGCAAAATGCATGTAAATAAAATAAGCGAGCCCCATTCCTAAAGCAAAAGGGACAATAATGCTGGCATGGCTAATAACAATAGCATCATGTGCTTTACTTCGAAGAACTTTAAGATCCAGTTCCATTCCGATTACAAACATAAAAAGTATTAACCCTATCTGACTAAGTATTTGAAGATTACCGATAGAATGAGGAGGGAAAAGCACGGCCGATACTCCAGGAAGTAACATTCCTAATAAGGAGGGGCCAAGAGCTATTCCTGCTATAATCTCACCTATCACTGTCGGTTGCCCAATTTTCTTACATACCCATCCAAACATCCTTGTAATAATGATTATTGTAATAATTTGAAGCAATAATACACCCACAGGATTTGCCAAACTGGAACTAATTGAATCTATAAATTCTTGCCATGGTCCTTTTACAGACAGAGGATTGATAATATTCCGGCCTTTTTCCAGTTTTTCACCTTGTAATACAATCCAATACATTATACTAGAAAAGCTTCCGATGATACCGACATAAAATAATATATTTCTGAATTTTTTCATTTGTTTTAATTCATTTTTTATTTATTTTCTCCTGATAAATACAAAAATAAAAAATAAAAAACTCAGAAAGGTTAGTCCAGAAATAAAAAAACTTATAAATGTAATAAACAAAAAGAAATTTGTAACAAAATTATTTTTGTCTCATTTTCTTCATAAAATTTAAACGGTAAGTTCCAGTTAAAACACAGGCAATTGGTTTGCCTGCTTCAGTAATATTAGTCATTATTTCATTATGAGAAAAATATTGTATCGTTTTTAAAGCAATCAGTTCTTTTTTGTTGATCCTACAAAACTGATTTAAAGGCAATGATTTGAGTAATTTTTCAAATGACACATTTTTCAGTACAAGTTTCTTATTACCGTCAAGATAAACAATTTTATCACGACTATCAACACTGGAAACTCTAACATATTTTACTTGATTAAAGTAAAGCAAGACCCTACCTTTTTCACTATTGAATTGAACACTTTTCTCAAAGACTATTGACTTATCTAACAGATCTATCGCTTTTTGAATCGCTTGTTGAAGTCGCTCCCTCTTTATAGGCTTTAGCACATAATCAATCGCGTTTAAGTCAAAAG
>JAATGU010000130.1 GCA_015654535.1 Bacteroidales bacterium | reverse complement strand
ATTAGACTCCGAAACTTTGAGTATATATCCCAATCCGGTTAAAGACAATCTTACTATTGCATTTGGTAGAAAAAGTGTGGTTCCGTTCGTTATTCAGCTTTTTGATATAAATGGCCAGGTGAAATGTACAGAGACAATCAATGGCAGCAATACTTATGAATTAAACATGAGAGATCTGCCATCTGGAATATATTTTCTGAAAATTGAAGGATTAGCGGGTATGAAAAAGATTATCAAATTATAATTTGATTAGTCCAAAATAATAGCTATAGGTCTCTGGGGCAAAAATATAAATAACAGCAGATCGTTGCAAGCTTTTCTTGTATCGATCTGCTTTTTTATAAACACTCTACTTAGGAAATGACTAACAACAATCTTGGATAATCAACTTAATAAGTCAGTCCTTAAAAAGCATGCATATGCCTTATTGATAAGATAATATTATTAAAATTCCTTTGGAATATCTGCAAGATTTAGTATTTTTATAGCATAAATCTTGCAGATATGTTACACAAAAATCCCCTAAAAGGTCAGATGAATTTCTTTCAGCCCGCTTTAAAAGAATAGTTAAATCCAAAACAAGAACTCTATTTGTTATTGGGAACAATCCATTACGCATGACGGAAATACAGGCAAAGGAAGCATCAATCTTCAGTCATGCTGAAAAAGATTACCGGATGGAAAGAAATTATATGAAAGGCTTTGTTGGGGATATAGAATGCATTATTGGCTGCAATGGCCTTCAATATCAGAAGATGGATCAGAAAAGTCCTTCTTTTGTACCTTTAAATAATGAAATGGATAATCTCGGATATTAAAAATAAAGAGAACAAAACAACTGTATTCAGTTCTCTTTATTATGCTTTGTGACTTTTTAAGGGTCGACTAAGTAAGTGTTTTCCTTTAATTATTCGTATCATATATGAAGTATAATAATTAAGATTTAAATATAATAATAGATAGAATTAAAAATTTGATATGAAAAAACATTTCAGCTTAGCATTGCTTTTTACGGTATTCTGTATTCAAGTGCCTGCCCAGCAAGTGCAAATTTATCCTGTTCCAAAAGCATTACTGTACAGTCGTCATAACGACGATTATACAGTAAAAGTACGTTCGCCGGGTGGTGAATGGCAGGATCTGTTTGAGTATAATGTAAAAGTGGATTTAGATAATCCTCAAAATGCTTCTATGGTACAGTTTGACTTTTCCGGTCAGGTCGAAGTCTTTGTAAAAAAAAATAACGGGATGTTACAAAATGTGCAAATACGTCCTTTAAATAATAAAATAGAACCGACTGTAAAAGGAAATACCGTTACTTTTACGTTGAACAAGCCTCAGAATCTTTCCATAGAATTTAATGGAGACAGATTACATAATCTGCACTTATTTTCTAATGTAATTGAAAAGGATGTCCCTAAAAAAGATGATCCTAATGTAATTTACTTTGCTCCCGGAGTTCATACTCCATCGGATTCGTCGGGTATACAATACAATATTCCTTCTAATACAACTGTTTATCTGGCACCTGGTGCCATTGTAAAAGGTAAACTCGTATGTGATAGGGTTGAAAATGTGCGTATCATCGGACGGGGAATGATTGATCAGGCACAACGGGGTATTGAGGTTACTCATTCAAAGAATGTATTGATTGATGGGATTACGGTGGTGAATCCCGATCATTATACGGTTTATGGAGGAGAAAGTTCCGGAGTTACAATTCGTAATCTTAAGTCTTTCAGTTGCAAGGGATGGAGTGACGGGCTCGATTTAATGTCTTGTTCGGATGTGCTTATAGACAATGTCTTTATGCGCAACTCTGATGATTGCATAGCCATATATGGGCACCGTTGGAACTTTTACGGGGGAGTACGTAATGTCACTGTTCAGAACTCAGTGCTTTGGGCTGATGTGGCACATCCCACAAATATTGGTTTGCACGGAGATACGAGTGGAGAAGGGGATATAATAGAAGATATTCATTTCAAAAACATAGATATTCTGGAACAGGATGAAGATGATCCTGATTATCAGGGATGCATGGCTATTTGTGCTGGAGATAAAAATCTGATTCGCAATGTTACTTATGAAGATATACGAGTGGAAAGTATTCAGGAAGGACAACTCTTTCATCTTGAGGTAGTATTTAATCCAAAATACAACACAGGTGCCGGAAGAAATATTGAAAATATTTTGTTTAAAAATGTATCCTATGATGGCCTTGGTGAAAATACATCTTTAATAAAGGGTTTGAGCAAAAATGGTAAAGTGGATACTGTTACTTTCGAAAATATTGTTATCAATGGAAAGCGCCTGACTTCATCTGACAAAGAATTTATCAAAATTGGTGATGCCGTTCAACATGTAAAATTTAAATAAAGTCTGCGAAAATATCAAATTAATTTTTCTAATGGCAAAAGTGGGTGAACTTTTTTTTAAGGATTAGCATGGAATAAAGAATGTTAAGCAAGGAGCTGCTTATCTCTTAGGACATGAAATCCGATCATTCTGCTAATCGAATATTAAAGCTATTCAACTAGATCATCATAAAAGCAGCCGAAGATATCTATTACAGATATTCCCGGCTGCTTGGGTATATATGAAGTTTTAATTTATTTCGATTCGTATGCAGTAAGCATCCAAACCATTTTTTCTTGTTCTCTTAAATAATCACTCATCATAGCCACTGTGCCTTCATCTCCTGCTTGAGAAGCAATGGTCAGTAATTTGCGCTCTTCTCCGATAAGGTAACTATAAGTTTCCAGAATATTTTTCAAGGCTTCATCTCCGCTGGATACATTATCAACCTCTTTCAGCACTGCTATTTTCAGATAATCACTGAACTTGTTTGCAGGAACGCCACCCAAAGTTAGAATACGCTCTGCAATTTCGTCTACTTTCTCTGCCGCATCGTTATATAACTCTTCGAACTTACTGTGAAGAACGAAAAAGCCATGACCTTTGATGTTCCAGTGGAAACCTCTGAGATTGGTGTAGTATACTTGGAAATCGGCTAATAGTTGTTGCATGGATGTTACTACATTCTTTACACCCGATGCATCTAATTTGATAAAATCTAAAGTTCTCATAATTGTATTATTTTAAAATGATTGATACTTTTTGTTTTTCTTTGATGCAAAGATAAATAGAAAAGTGACACGTGTCAAACTGATAATTTCTATCTTTGCATGGATAAAATCTATAACTTATAATCAAATGATCAGATGACTATACAACAGTTGGAATATATTCTTGCCGTAGATCGGTTTCGTCATTTTGGAAAAGCGGCGGAACATTGTTTAGTAACTCAGCCTACCCTGAGTGCGATGATCCAGAAACTGGAAGAAGAATTGGAAGTGAAGATTTTTGATAGAAGCTTGCAGCCGGTACAACCCACAGCTGTTGGCCGAAAAATCATAGATCAGGCTCGTGCTGTGCTCACTCAAAGTACAAAAATAAAAGAACTTGTTCAGGAAGAGGGACAATCTTTGAGTGGAGTCTTCCGTATGGCTGTATTGCCGACGATTGCTCCTTACTTGCTTCCTCGCTTTTTTCCTAAATTTATGGAAGATTATCCAGAGATAGATATTCAGATGACGGAAATGAAGACGCAGGATGTTTTGAACTCCCTTGCAGCGGGAAAAGTGGATGCAGCCATTATTGCAACGGCGGTTGATGATAAGTCCTTGCAGGCAGAGACTCTTTATTATGAGCAATTTTTAGGGTATGTGTCCCGCAAGGAACCAATCTTTAAGAATGAAATGATTCGCTCCACAGACATTAGCGGAGAAAGACTTTGGCTTTTGGATGAAGGACATTGTTTCAGGGACCAGTTAATGCGCTTTTGTCAGCTCGAAACCGTTAAACTTCATCAGGCGGCTTATCACTTGGGTAGTATGGAAACCTTTATGAGAATTGTGGAAGGGGGGAAGGGAATCACCTTTATTCCGGAATTAGCATTGTACCAGCTTTGTGACCAACAGAAAGAATTGGTTCGTCCGTTTGCTATTCCTCGCCCCACACGTGAAATTACACTAGTGACCAAAAAAGATTTTATTCGTTATTCCATATTAAAAGTACTTAAAGATAGAATCCGGAAATGTGTCCCTAAAGAGATGCTTGTATTGCAAAATACACAACGAGTGGTATAAAGCAGTTCTAAAATGACATTGAGACGAAACATTGATTGATAAAACCATCTTTTTTCATTGAGTATTTTCTTTAGTCGATTCGTATTGTATTAAAACGAAATATGAACAGTCTAAAATAATCCTCAATGAAGATGTGTGTTTTGAAAAAAAGTGCTGTTGTCTTTTTATTTATGCTTCTGCCGTTTGCTGTTTTTTCGCAAGTAATGATAAAGCAGACAGAACAAAAGCTAATGTCACCTGATGGTGCTTATAAGTTTACTTTTTATCAGAAACAGCTTGCTTTTGATATCAAACAAATGTATTATACTCTTTCTTACAAGGGAAAGATGGTGATGAAGGAATCTGAACTTGGAGTGTTGATAGAAAACCAACTGTTTGAGTCGGCATTGGCCATTCCTAATGATACTTGCCATTTATGGTGCGAGAGTTTATCACTGATTGGAGCAGATCGTTCTTCTGTGGATACTAGTTGGAAACCTATCTACGGCGAGCGAAACATCATCACTGATAAATATAATCAGCTTACATTAAAATTTGAGAAATTTGGAAATGGAGGCACTACTACAGCTTCGCAAGATGGATATGATAAACGACGCAGTTATAGGATGGATGTCATTGTCCGCATCTATAATGAAGGCATGGCTTTGCGCTATTTTTTTCCGGAGACTGATAACGGACTTTTTTTACATATAACAGGAGAGCAAACTCAGTTCTCTTTTCCTGAAAACACGTTTGCTTATTATGAACGTTGGGCGCAAGGACCTTACTCTTTGCTTCCACTCAAAAATTGGAAGGATGAATGTGAGCGTCCGCTAACCTTGAAATTATCCAATGGATTAACGGTGGCTCTCGCTGAAGCCGAAATGGTGGATTATACTCGGATGAAATTTCGCTTGAGCACTACTAAAAGTAACACTTTGCAAGCTTCCCTTTATGATAAAGTCGATATTATCCCTCCTTATTCTACGCCTTGGCGTGTAATCATGGTAGCCGAACGTCCCGGCGACTTAATTGAGCATAATTCTATTCTGTTAACTCTGAATCCAGCGAATAAGATAGAAGATACTTCCTGGATTAAGCCGGGAAAGATAATCCGGGTAGCTAAAGCGACTCAGGAGGATGCAAAGAAGTGTGTGGACTTTGCTGTTTCAAGAGGGTTGCAATATATTCATCTTGACGCGGGATGGTATGGCCCCGAAATGAAAATGAGTACAGATGCAACAATGGTATCCAAAACGAAGGACTTGAACATATCCGAACTGACTGCTTATGCTGCTTCAAAAGGTATCGGAGTTTTTGTTTATGTAAACCAACGGGCTTTGGTGCAGCAGTTAGATACGCTACTTCCACTTTATAAAAGGTGGGGATTAAAAGGAATTAAGTTTGGTTTTGTACAGGTAGGTTCTAATCGTTGGACTATCTGGATGCATGAGGCTGTGAAGAAATGTGCACAATATGGTTTAATGGTAGATATTCATGATGAATATCGTCCCACTGGCTTCAGCAGAACATATCCCAACCTGATGACTCAGGAAGGTATCCGTGGAAATGAGGAAATGCCGGATGCTGTGCATAATACTACGCTTCCCTTTACCCGATTCTTGGCAGGAGCAGGAGATTACACCATTTGCTATTATAATAATCGTATAAAAAACACTCATGCACATCAATTGGCATTGTCGGTGGTTTATTATAGTCCACTGCAATTTCTTTATTGGTATGATCAACCTTCTGCATATACTGGTGAACCAGAGATCGCTTTTTTTGATCAGGTGAGAACTGTTTGGGACGATACTAAGGTGCTAAATGGAGAAATAGGTGAATATATTACTACTGCCCGCCGCAGTGGGGATGAATGGTTTGTTGGATCTATCACTAATACAGCAGCACGTAAACTTTCTATTCCTCTTTCATTCTTGGAGAAAGGAAAAAAGTATATGGCGTCTATTTATACTGATGATGATGCAATAAAGACTAAAACGCGGGTTCGGGTATCTAACTATATTGTCAATGGAGATAACTTCCTTAATCTTTCCATGAAAGCCAGTGGAGGAGCAGCCATTCATTTGGTTCCGGCCTCTGCTGAGCAGATAAAAAAACTTCCTCAATTAAAGAAAAACAGTCAGTTTTGAAATAAAAGATTAGTGATGATAAAGTTTAAATTGATATTGGTACTGATAATGATCCTTTCATTTGTAGCAGAAGCTAAAAAAAGGAAGAAAGAGAATTGGAACTTCTGGATAACGATCACGGAAAAATAGATGTTTAGCAATTGGTTGAAGCGACAAGCATGGGATACTGATAAAATAATGATTAAAGTGGATGAAAACGAAATGTTTTGTAGTATTGTATCTTTTAAAATAAAAAGAAATGAATAAACTGATTTATGTATGCTTTATCCTTTTTTTACTTTTTGGAGGAGGCAAGGGATATGCTCAGAAGAAGCAACATCCTTATCTTTTTTTTACCAATGAACGGGTTAACAGACTTAAACAGCGGATCACAAAAGATACTGTGATTTCCAATAATTGGGAAATCATACTGGAAGAAGCCGACAAATCATTGAAACGTGAAAGTCCAACAGATCGTATTGAATATCTTTCTCTTGCTTATTTAGTGACCAAAGATAATCGTTATGCTTCTAAAACAAAGGAGGCGATAAACAGTTTGCTGTCTCAGTCTACCTGGACAAATGAAGAAATGCTGGAACGTAGTCCGGCTTGGAATTCCGAATTAAAGGGAGCGGAAAAATGCTTTGCCGTGGCTATTGGTTTCGACGCAATCTATGGTTATTTATCTAAGAGCGAGCGTAAAAAGATGGCGGAACAGTTAGTCGCATTGGGAGTTAAACCGGCTTTGGGTGATTGGTTAACAGGTTACAATCGTATTCATTCTCTCAATTCAATGGGGCACAACTGGTGGTCGGCTTGCGTTTGTATGGCTGGCATTGCTTCTTTGGCTGTGGAAAATGAAGAACCACAAGCGGTAAAGTGGACAGAAAAAGTGTATGAGGCCCTCCCTCAATGGTTCGGTTTTGCGGGAGATGTATTGCAATTTAAACAAAAAACCTTTGACGACAAAGGAGGGACTTACGAGAGTGTGAACTATGCCTCTTTCGGTATTTCCGAAGCTCTTTTCTTCCGTTTAGCCTGGATGAATGCTCATCCTGACCGTAAACCGGAAGATATTTCGCAGTTGCACCAGATTCTGAACTACATTCTCCATGTTTGTTATCCGCGTACCGGAAATCTTTATAATCTTCCGTTTGGTGATAGCGGGTTGGAGGTTACTTGCGAACGGCCGGTCAAACTTCTTTATGCAATGGGTATCGGTGATGAAAACTCTTTGTGGTATATTAATCAGGTGAAGCCTTTCCAGCATCGCGAAGGATTATTTGTTAATACACCTTTAGGCATTATTTATCAACCTGATATGACAAAAGCACCTCGTGTGCCTAAGTATAAAACCTCAGAGTTATTTACCAACTTTGGTTGGGCCACAATGCGTAATTCCTGGGAAAAAGATGCTACCATGCTAGGAGTGAAATGCGGTTTTACGTGGAATCATTCTCATGCGGATGCTAATTCTTTTGTGATTTTTCATCATGGTGTGGATATAATTAAGGATGCGGGCAATTGCTGGTATGGGAATCCGCTTTATTCGGAATATTTCTTTCAGAGTGAGGCTCATAATGTGGTGAGATTTAATGGAGAAGGGCAGATGAAGGAACAGGAATACGCTGGTTCTCCTTTGCGTGGTTCTCTTTATCATCTGATGGATGGTGGGAATATAAAATATGTATTGGGTGATGCTACCGGACCTTATGCCAATAATTTCAGCCGTAATTTCCGCCACTTTTTGTGGATGGACAAAGTTATTTTTATCATTGACGATTTAAAGACTCATAAGGTTGGTACTTTTGAATGGTTGTGGCATCCGGGCGGAGAAAGTAAAAAGCAAGGAGCAGATATATCTGTGACCAAAGGCAATTCTTCTGTGCTGATTCGTCCCCTTTACCCCGAAACGCTTATAAAGACAGGCTTCGCTCATGACTTCCCAGAGAAGATGCAGCTTACCGCCATTGAAGCACCGATGGCAAAAGATCTGGATCATAAAGAGACCTATTATTCTGTGAAGTATCCTGAAGAAGTTCGTCAGGTAAAGGCGTTAAATGCTATTATTTTGAAAGATTCTCCTGAAGATAAAAATATTCCGGTGATAGAGAAAATACAGGGAGAAAACTGGATTGGTATTCGGATGAAGCAGAATTCAAAGATTACTGAGCTCTATATTAATCAGTTAGCTGACGGACGGTTGATGCATCTCAATTCTTGTTTGAATATGAACGGATGGGAAACAGATGCTTATCTTTTTGCCGTTTCTTATCAGGAAGGAACAAATCCGAAAGATTCCAAGGAACTCTTTATGGCATATGGCAGTTACTTGCGTAACAGTAGAAATGTTTACTTTGATTCTTTGTCTAAACTATTTTTTATAGCTAAAGAAGAGAACGGTATATTGAATATTCAGGTACAGGGGCAGCCTATTATTCGTGCGGCATTCCGTTCGAAAAAGAAACCTGTCTCATTGAGAATAAATGAAAAAGAAGAAAAAATAGAATTTGATTCAAAAGAATCCTTGGTGTATTTTAAGATAAACATGGAAAGAAATGGGAATTAGTTAGTATATGCTACTTACTGTATTGTTCTTACGGGGTAAAGATTAGAAAATAAGGGAGAAAAGTATGAGAAATATTATTTTAGGATTAAGTTTTTTAGTGCTTAGCACTTGTTCTGTCGGTCATTGTGATTCATCGTTTAATGTAGATAAAGCATTAAATTATTGTGCGAAACAGACTAACCGCACATTAAGAGAGTTGAAACCGATTGACTACACAATGATGCCACGTAATATCATGGATAGCCTTACTAAATGGAGTTGCCGTAAAGTAGTAAAAGAAGAATGGACATCTGGTTTCTGGCCAGGAATTTTGTGGTATGACTATGAGTTTACTCAAGATCCCGGAATAAAAGCAGAAGCGGAAAAGTTTACGGCATCTTTAGGATTCCTTTCTAAAACTCCGGTTTATGACCATGATTTAGGTTTTCTTATTTTTTGTAGTTATGGCAATGCTTATCGACTGACTAAAAATCCTGCCTACAAAAAGGTTATTTTGGATGCAGCAGATACACTGGCTACACTTTTTAACCCGAAAGTTGGCACTCTTCTTTCCTGGCCCAGAGAAGTTAAACTCAGTCATTGGCCTCATAACACTATTATGGACAATATGATTAATTTGGAGATCCTTTTCTGGGCTGCAAAAAATGGAGGAAGTAAAAGATTATATGATATCGCTGTTTCTCATGCGAATAAAACAATGAAGTGTCAGTTTCGTCCGGATTATTCTTCTTATCATGTAGCTGTTTATGATACGGTGACTGGTAATCTGATTAAAGGAGTTACTCATCAAGGATATGCCAACAACTCAATGTGGGCACGTGGTCAGGCTTGGGCTATTTATGGTTATACAATGTGCTATAGAGAGACAAAAAATCCTGAATATTTAAGTTTTGTACAAAAGGTGACGGATATTTATCTCAAAGGGCTGCCAAAAGATTATGTTCCTTATTGGGACTTTAGTGCACCCGATATTCCTAATGCTCCTCGGGATGCTTCTGCAGCATGTGTTGTTGCCTCTGCATTACTAGAACTTTCTACATATATTAAAAATGAAGAAAAGGCGTCAGAATATAGAGAAATAGCAATTAAAACACTAAAAAATTTAAGCTCTCCTGCTTATCAAAGTGGCAATGCAAAGCCATCCTTTTTGCTCCATTCCACAGGTCATTGGCCGAACAAGTCGGAGATTGATGCTTCAATTATTTATGCGGATTATTACTATATAGAGGCTCTGCTTCGTTTGAAACGATTAGATGAGAACAAGAATATATTGGGATAATCAATTCTAAAATGATGAATTATAAGAAACATCTTATCTTTTACTTACATGTTTGTTTGCATTAGCAACATTATTAGTAAGAATAATAGATCTTTTTATAAAGTAGGCTGTTCCACATCGGAACAGCCTACTTTAATTTTACAGATGATGATCGGAATAACTTATGCTATTACATGCAATGCGCTCAAAACCATCTTTACCATAAAGAGAGCAGCAATCACAAATACAGTAATAGATACTTTCTTTGCTTGTCCCGTGAATACTTTTAAGAACACGTAGCTTAAGAAACCAAATACGATTCCTTGGGCAATGCTGTAAGCAAACGGCATCATCACAATGGTAAGAAAGGCAGGTAAAGCTTCGGTCATATCTTCAAAATTGATCTTCACAACTGCTGAGATCATAAATAAACCTACAATAATCAGAGCCGGAGCTGTGGCAGAAGCTGGTACCATAAGGAAAACAGGCGCCAGGAATAAAGAGATAAAGAACATAAACGCCGTGCTTACTGCTGTCAGTCCTGTTCTTCCACCTGAAGCTACACCCGAAGCACTTTCAACATACGAAGTAATGGTACTTGTCCCTAATATTGCACCGAAAGTAGTTCCCAATGCATCCGCAAAAAGAGCTTTCCTTACCTGAGGGAAGTTACCATCTTTGTCAATAAAGCCAGCTTTTGAAGCGACCCCGATTAAAGTCCCTACAGTGTCAAACAGATTGACAAACAAGAAAGTAAAGACTACGATTAGCATATCAAAGGAAAGTATGTGACTCCATTCGAACTTACAGAAGATGGGTGCAATGGAAGGAGGCAATGAGATGAAACTTCCCTGAGGTGTATGAACTTCTCCGAAAATAAATCCGCTGATGGTGGCCACGATGATACCTATTAAGATAGAACCATGAACGTTTTTTGCATATAATATTCCGGTGACAATCAGCCCGATTAGCGCAATCCATACATTATGATTGGCCAAGTTTCCCAAACTTACCAATGTATTGGGGTTGCCTACGATAATACCGGCATTCTGCATCCCTATTAAGGTTATGAATAGTCCGATGCCCACTGGAATTGCGTCTTTGAGTGTTTGCGGAATACTTTGCACAATCAGCTCCCGGACATTGAAAAAGGTAAGAATAATAAAGATCAAACCTTCTATGAATACAGCTGTTAATGCAAATTGCCAGGTATATCCCATGGTGAGTACCACGGTGAAAGCAAAAAAATTATTAAGTCCCATTCCGGGACCTTGGGCAATAGGTAGGTTGGCCAACAAAGCCATCAGCAAAGTGCCGATGATAGTAGCCAAAGCGGTTGTGGTAAATAGGGCGGCTTTATCCATCCCAGTGCTGCCCAATATATTAGGATTCACTACTAAAACATAAGACATTGTAAGGAAAGTAATTAACCCTGCAACCAGTTCTTTCCTGACGTTGGTCTTATTTTCTGTCAGTTTAAATAATTTTTCAATCATTGTTTTTTATCTTTTTGCTTATTTAAAAATTCCATTTTCCGGCAATGGTCGGGAACACATATAGTCTGTTGTCATACACCGGCGTAGTGTAGAAGTTGTTACTGATCTCAATCTCACTACCAAAGGATACATGTGAATTGACATTATACCACACTTGGGGTTCGGTCAATACAATCAGTTTCTTTCCCGATTCCACTCCTGTACGATCTTTATTCTCTGTCCATACATCTAGAAAACCCGAAAGAGTCATCTTATTATTGAACAGAGGGATTCCCCAAGTGCCTGTCCACTGAACATCATTACTCACCTTGGCAAAAGCATTGTATTTATAGACGAGGTACGTATTAAAATTGGCTTTTCCGCAATTGAAAGAATAGGAGAGTCCCAGTAAGTAAGCGTTTGCAATAGAGAAACCGAAGCCTTCACTATTACCTGCCCCACCGTTATATTCAATATGAGGCATCACAGGGAGCTTACCAATTTTAAAATCCCGGGCAATTTCCCAGTAAGCAGTTCCAATGTTTCCACGGCTTTGATTATAATCCATATCCACAAAGAAGAAAGTAGAACCCCATTTGTCGGGTTTAAACATCTCAATGGTACTGGTAAAGTAGTTGGTTGTTTGGATATGTTTGCTTAAAGCATGCCTGAAATCGTAATGTAATTGAATGTTTTGTGAGATCGCAACTTGGCTGGTTAGCATAAGGATGAGAAAGAGCAAAATCTTGCAGTTCATGGTCTTCATGTTTTTTGCTGCAAAATTAATTAAAAAAAGTAGAAGACAAACTAATCTTTTAATGAACGTCTATATTTTGAGTAAGTTCTCTTAAAAATGTTTTTATATACAGTAAAGATAAAGTTACTACTGAAAAAGTAGCGCTTCTTCCTAAACAAATTAATCAATCTCTCTGGGAATACTATAATTAAGGTCACGACTCTGATCCCTTAGCCTCATGAGGTTAATATATCAGGGTCGTGAGGGTAATTATATAGAGTCATGACTCTAATATTAGTTAGTCTTGATGTATCGGTTAGTTCTTCTTGATTAAAGAGTAAGTTTCTATATTCAGCCTCTTTAGTGAAGAATACTTAAATCCATATCTCACTTTTAATCTCCCCTTGAAGAGAAAGGACAATCACCTTAATTGGAATGTTACGTGATGCTTTTTCTCTAGCCATCTTCGCCATTTGCAGCAATCCACCACAGCAGGGAACCTCCATAATCAACACTGTGAGAGTGTTGATCTTTGAATCATCAATCATCACCTGTAGCTTTTCAATATACGATTCTGTGTTGCTATCCAATTTGGGACAAGCGATAGCCAGAATCTTTCCTTTGAGAAAGCGGCTATGGAAATTGGCGGCGGTAAAGGAGGTGCAGTCCGCTGCTAATAAAACATCCGCTTCTTCAAAATACCCTGCCGTGGGATTGAGTAAATGCAGTTGCACGGGCCATTGACGGAGTTCCGAAGTCTGAGCAGGAACAGCTGCGGAAACCTGAGCCATCCCTACCACGGAGGCGGCAGACACGCTGGGTTGTTTTAGTGCCCGTGCCATCGAGCCCGGACATCCTCCGTGAGCACACCCTTCGGATGAATGACCATGGATGGGGGAGAGATCTACTTGTACGTTATGCCGTTTCAGATAATCTACTCCCTGCATTAACAAAGACTTTTCGCCATGCTCCTTTAAGTGCTTTAAATGCGCCAGAATCACCTGTTCCCCTTTTGGGGATATACGTTCCATTACCGCCTCTTCACTGTAAGGTTCCGCTTCACGCTCCTCTAACTCAATAGCTCCCTCGGGACACTCGCCAATGCAAGCTCCCAGACCGTCGCAATAAAGTTCACTTACCATTACCGCTTTACCATTAATGAGTTGCAAAGCTCCTTCGTGGCAACCTTTTACACATAATCCGCACCCGTTACACAGTGCCTCGTCTATTTTTATCACAGTTCGTTTCATACGCTTCAATATTTTGGATGACACTGCAAAGGTACGGCTATTCTTTTATCCCCACATGTAACCATTGTTACATGAAGATGTTTTTCTTTTACATGTTATCGGATAAAGTTTGTGTAAACCTTGGGTACGCGGGCAGGAGCCGGAACAGAATCTTTTGTTTGCTCACGCATTTTGAGCAACCAAGCCATGTTGCGTCCTAATACTTCCATAATCTGCATACCTTCGGCATCCTGCAAAACTTCACCGGGAGCTGTTCCGTGTGTGATATTCCAGTAGTTGGAAGTGGCAAGAATCATTTCCGAGTAATTCAGGTAATGATTCAGACTGTCGAAAGTGGAAGAACCTCCTGTACGGCGTACAGCCACAACGGCCGCACCCACTTTGCTACGGAACAGATTTCCATTGCTTCCGGATACATAAAAAGCCCTGTCAAGAAAACTTTTCATCGTTCCCGGGATACCCGCATAATAAACCGGCGAAGCAAGAATAATTCCATCGGCCTCTTTCATCTGTTGAACCCATTCATTTAACGGATCAGTGGTAATCGTACATTGTTCATCTTTGTTTTTAGCACATCCACCACAAGCTAAGCATCCTCTCACCAGTTTATTCCCAATATGGATAATCTCAAAATCAATCCCGTTCTCTTCTAATTGCTTGCTTACTCCCATCAATGCGTGGTAAGTATTCCCCTTTTTGTGAGGACTTCCGTTAATTGCTACTACTTTCATTTTTTTATTCCTTTTATTTTTAGTTACTTTGTCACTGCAAATTTGGGATATTAATATCGATTACACAAGTACCTACTAAAAAGTAGTATAGTAACCAAAAGGAGTGAATCATGATTAATGAAGGAGTTATAGATAAATATATTTTTAAAGAAAAAGAATATTTTTGTTCTTTGGAGTTAGTAATGGATATGATTGGCGGTAAATGGAAACCGATTGTGCTGTTTCACCTCAAAGACGGAGTGAAGCGTTCTGGCGAACTTCAGCGCAGTTTGCATGGAATCGCGAATAAAATGTTTACCCAGACTGTCAGAGAACTGGAACAAACAGGGCTCGTGGAGCGAATCGTTTATCCCGCCGTTCCCCCCAAAGTGGAATACAAACTTACTCCGATGGGAGAATCAGTTATGCCGGTTATTGAAACCCTCAATCAGTGGGGAAGAACAGTGAGCGTGAAATATAACAAAAACAAATAGATTCTAAATAAAAGAATAAATAATTGGAAGATCAATACTTTGTCCTTATCTTTGCGTTGCTAACAAAATGTGGTTACCATTACATCCTTCGGGGATGACTGGATTTGACAGCGGGCAGAAATGGTGGGTAAGCATGCAGTGCGTCGGTGATTTGCACTTAAATCTCAGTTATCAAAATTTTATCTGGCGAAAACAATTACGCTCTTGCTGCTTAATCGAATTACAGTAGATTAAACTTAATCTCTGCACTAGGTGCGGAGACGAGACATCACTCGGTTGCTGTTGTTCCGAAGCGTTCCGATTCAGTGGTGCAGTTATATCGGGAATAGCTTGAGTCCTTCCTCGTGGCTCTTGTGAAACTAAAGAGGATAAGGTATAGGTTGGTGGCTTCGGTCTTGCCGTACTCGAAAACTTAAGGCGAAGATAAGCATGTAGAAGGCTTATGATTTCCTCGTTTGGACGAGGGTTCGATTCCCTCCATCTCCACTAAGTTAGCAATAAAGAAATAAAATCCGTATAAAGCATGTGTTTATACGGATTTTTTTTACTTGTTCATGTAGCAGGGCTCACAACATCCTGAAAATCTTTCTTTTTCTGTTCTCTGTAACTCCGGGGAGTCATGCCATACTCCTTGGAGAAGAGTTTGAAGAAATTTCCACGGTTAACGAATCCCGACTGATATAAAATCTCATCAATTGACAAATTAGTGGTAATCAACAATTGTTCAACCATCTTAAGCCTGTACTCCTTAATGATGTCTTTCGGCGTTTTATCAGTAATTTCTTTCAACTTCCTATAAAGTTGCCTGGTGCTATACCCTAAGTCCGAACTTAAAAACTCTACCGATAAATCAGGATTTGCAATATTCACTTCAATTGTTTTCAGCATTTTCTCAAAAAAGACTTTATCTTCCTTGTGCATAAAGCGTCCGTCGTCCAGCTCGAATGAACTGAGTATGGAACCGTAATATTCCTTCAGATCTTTGTTTCTCTGGATAAAATGATCAACAATCTTTTCAAGATATTCCACATTAAAAGGTTTGGTTATATACACTTCAGCTCCCGATTCAATTCCCTTTACCTGTTCTTCGGTATCTTGCTTTGCCGATAGCAAAATAAGTGGTATGTGGCAGAGAAGTTTATCCGATTTTATTGCTTTTGTTAAGGATATTCCGTCTATATCGGGCATCATAATATCTGATATGATCAGATTGGTTTGGTTATACTTCAGATATTCCATTACCTCTTTCGGATCTTGTATGGATATGACGTTGTATTTTTCCGTGAATATCTCACTAACGAACCAGAGCATTGACGGATCATCATCCACTATCATAATAGTGGGCTTTGATTTGTTGTATTCTTTCTGTGTATTTTCAAATGTGACAGGTATTTCGGGCCTTACTATGGAGAGCTCTTCATCAGGAACATCTTCCTGTTGCACGCTTACACTTAGTGAAGGCAGTAATACTTTGAATACAGTTAATTAGTTGGGTACACTTGTAACCAGAATCTCTCCCTCAAGAAGTTTTACCATACTGTGGCAGATGGCTAATCCCAAACCATTCCGGGCCGATAATCCCTTTTTACTTTGCACCTCAAAGTCGTCCAGAATCTTATAACGGTCAAATATTTCGGCAAGCTGTTCTTCTTTTATTCCCTTACCGGTATTTGAAATGTGAATGCTGAGCGCATCGTTTTCAATAAACAATTTTACACCTATTTTCCCATGTTCAAATGCATATTTAAATGCGTTTGAAATGAGATTTGTTATGATTTTACTCAGACAGTTAGAATCTGAATTCCAGAAAACATTTTCGTCTATCTCAATCTGGTAATCAATATCTTTACTTTCGGCCAGTTCGGTGAACGAGTCGGCTATGTTTGCGGTCAGTTCAGATACTGATATTTTTCTTATATCGAGTGATTTATGTCCACTTTCCAAGCGCCTGAATTCGATCAACTCCTGAATCAGAGCATTTAGTTTTTCCGCATTGTGTAGTATCAGTGTGGCATACTTGTTTATATAGGCGTCTGATTTGTAGCGGGAAATTATTTTTTCACAGGGCCCGTAAATAAGTGTAAGCGGAGTGCATAATTCGTGTGTTATATTGGTGAAAAAGCGAAGTTTGGATTCGTATATTTCTTCCCGTTGTTGTCGGTTCAGGCGCTCAATCATGGAGCTTCTTTTCAAATTAAACCATTTTACACTCATCCTGATGCTTGCATAAACAAGTAATGCAAAAAGGATGATGTAGATGAGGTAAGCAAGATTTGTTCTGTACCAAGGTGGACGGATTTTAATGATAAGCGAATATGCCGGACTTTCCTTGCCTGTTATGTTATTTCTGTATTTTACCAGCAATGTGTATTTCCCCGGTGAAATATTGGTGAAAGCGGCGGTATTGGAATTGCCATTCTCAATCCAGTTATCACTCAGCTCATTCAGCTTATATAGGTAGGTGTAATTATTCCCGTTGATGTAATCAATGGCCGTAAATGACACGGAAAAAAAGTTTTGTTCATAATTCAATTCAAGCACTTCCTTATCATTTTGCCGGGTAAGGAAATTGAATATATTGTATTCTTTTCCGAATATTGACAGCTTATTAAATTGTATGGTCGGTGAATATGCTGTTTGCGAAAAGTCATTTTCGCTGATGGTTATAAAACCGTTAATGCCTCCAAACAGTAATGTTCCGGTAGATTCGTCTTTATAAAACGCTCCGTCGCTGAACTCCGTTACCTCCAGTCCGCTTTGCTGTTTATATGTCTGAAAGGTCATCTGTTTCAGATTAAATTTCACTACTCCCTGGTTGGTACTTAGCCAAAGGTTGTTGTGGCTGTCTTCGAGAATACCGTGTATCGTGTTATTTGGGAATCCGTTTTTTTCGTTAAATACCTGTTCTTTTCCGTTGTGCAGTCTGGTTAGCCCGAAGCTGGTGCCAAACCAGTATCCTTCATTGTTTTTCAGTATTGAAAATATATCGTTCAGTGTCTGGTTGTTATTATTCTTGTCGAACCGATGTATATCAAATTTTCCACTCACGGTATTTAGCTTAAATGCACCGTAGCCTCTGTTACCAAACCAGATAATAGAGTCGTTCTCTTTAAAGGAAGTGAAAAAATAGTTGCAAGATCTTTTGCCTCCATCAATAATAATTCTTTTTGCACGGGTTATTACCGGCTTTTCAGAGTTGCCTGATAATTTTGCTTTTATAATACCTTCTCCTACCGTGGCAATCCATAAGGTAGTGTCATTGAACTCACAAATGGAATGCACATATCTCACAGGATGATTATCTACTTTAAAATCGAGTTTTTTAATTTTTTTCTCTTTATAGGAATAGTAGTTAATGCCATTGTCACTTCCTATCCACAAAATATTTTTACGACTTTTGGCAAAGACATAAACCGAATTGTCATTTAGAAGGCTGTTATCTGATAAAAAATGATCCACATTATTATCCAGATTTTTTTCAAAGTCGTAATTATCGGCCTTCAGTATTCCGTCTCCTTTTGTTCCTATCCAGAGAGTTTTGTTCTTATCGAGTAAAAGAGCTCTTACAGGACTGTTGATGGGATATGCAAGGCTATTGAATAAAGTGGACTTTAAAGAATACGAATCGATGAAATACATATAAACGCCCTGGCCGTCCGTTCCAACCCAAATAACGTCCTGAAACTTATCTTTCATCAGACAGAAAATACCCGATTTAATCCCTATTTCATTTATTTCATAGCTATTGTTCTGTCCGGAAGTCTTTTTAAGCCGTAATAATCCGCTGGTCTTGAACCCGATATAGAAATCGTTATGATGTTTTATAATGGCAGACACTTCACCATGCTGGTGCATTTCACGTTGCAGGTTATATATATAGCGTTTCTTTTTACTCAACAGGTCGTATTCGTAGAGTCTGTATGCGTTATCAATGAAGTATACCGAACTCTTTTCATGAAAACAATAGGTCAATTGTTTATCATGTTTAAATAAAGAAATGGGATAAAGGCTGATTTTAGTATCCTTTTTTTTAATAAGAAAGCTCTGGCATTTTCCGTCGTTAGTAAATATCCACAAAACATTATTTGTGTCCATAACCATGTCAATAACATTATCCAGAGGACGTTTTTTTATAAAAATTTTCTCGAATTGTTCTTTCCGGGGATTGTAGTAACTGAGGTAATTATCTTCAATAATATATATATCGTTGTCTTTACTCTGGGCATATCGGTTCTTGCTTTTAAACTCCTTGAATGATTTGATGGTTTTGCGGCGTTTGTCAAATCGATCCAAACCATAGTTGGTTTGTACCCAAAGTATGTCTTTTTCTGTCTCGGCAATGTTCTCTATCAGATTGCCCGATAAATTATTGTTCCCATTTGTAGGTTTATAAACCTGTATATTTAGCCCGTCGAACATGTTTAACCCGTCACACGAGCCAAACCACATAAAGCCTTTTTCGTCTTGGAAAATAGATAATATAGCACTATTGGATAGCCCGTTCTTACTGGTGAATTGTCTCAAACTATACGCTTTTATGTCATTGGATATAAATACGAATAGGAGTAAGGCCATGGAAAGCTTATAAATGGATTTCATATTTTTCATTTTTAAGGTTAAACTGTGTTTTTGCATTGCTAATTATAAAGCACTTACACTGCAAAAGTACGATATTTTGCTTATAGCAATACATAAATTCATTTATTTTTTATTAATTGAGAAGTTAAGTACGGTAAAAGGGAAATATAAAAGTACGCTTTCTTGTCGTATAAGAATGCATGCGTGACTTTGTCGTCTGCGCATTCTTTTATGTCGTGCTTTCGTGTTTGTGATTGTTATTTTAAACATTAGCTTTGCCACCATAAAAACAAAATGTCTAACCATCAATCTAATTAATTATGCGCAAGAAAAGACAGTTTACGAGACTCTATTGTATAGGAGTCTTTTGCATCTGTAGCTTATCTCTTTCTGCAGCGTCGCCCACATTAAACGGGGTGAGAGCTTCTCTTGAAAATCAGCAATCCGCTAAGAGAAAAATAATAGGTAAAATTATGAGTGAAACGGAGCCTTTAATAGGGGTGTCTGTTATTGTACAAGGTACTGATATTGGTACAATTACCGATCTTGAAGGTAATTTTACACTGGATGTTCCCGAGAAAGCCGTACTTAAGGTTTCATATCTGGGATATGTAACCCAGATAGTTCCGGTTGGAAAACAGTCTTCCGTTAATATAACAATGAAGGAAAACTCAAAGATCTTGGACGAAGTGGTGGTTGTGGGATATGGTACACAGAAAAAATCGGATATCACCGGTGCACTTGTGAATGTAACGGAAAGTGTTATTAAACAAGCTCCGGTGTCTAATATTGCTACAGCATTGCAGGGTTTGGCAGCAGGTGTGGATGTTCAGATGGCTGGCGGCAGCACGCATACGGGTGCAGTTGCCACAATTAGAATTCGTGGTGAACGTTCTGTTAACGCGAATAATGATGCTTTGATTGTAGTTGACGGTATTCCATATAGTGGAAATCTGAATGATTTCAGTAATGATGACATTTCCAGTGTGAGCATACTAAAAGATGCTTCGGCTACAGCTATTTATGGTTCCAGAGGTGCCAATGGTGTGGTACTTATTACAACGAAAAGAGGTACCAGTGATGGAAAAACAACGGTAAGTTATAGCGGATACTATGGTGTAACTGCCGCTATTAAAGATTACAATCTAATGAACCGGAATGAGTTTATGAGATTGAAACAGTGGGCTAACTACAATTCCAATCCGAAAACGGACACTAACCCGGGCGGCTATACCGGACCTGATGATACATCTATGATGGTTTTAAACAAACTGTTTAAGGATCAGGGTGAAATGGATGGGTATAATTCCGGAAATGATACAGACTGGCAAAGTCTTGTGTTCAAAAACGGTATACAAACCAATCATCAATTGTCTTTAAACGGTGGCAATAGCAAAACGAGCTATAATACCTCAGTAGGTTATTACAGAGGTGAAAATAGTTATCCGGGACAAGCATTTGAACGTATGACCGGAAAAATCTCACTGGATAGCAAAGTGAATGATCACTTAAAAATAGGAATGTCTTCGTTGAATTCTTATGTAAAGGATTTCGGAGAGGGAGATAACCCAACGGAACACGCTTTACGGGCAACTCCTTTTGCAACACCATATGATGGTGATGGTAATTTAATACTTGCAATACCGGGTAGTAGCGCACAGGTTTGGAATCCTTTGTTAGACAGGGTACCGGGAGCTATTAAAGATGTGCGGAGAGCACTAGCTACTTTCACTACCGGTTATGCGGAATTGAATCTTCCTGCCGGCCTGAAATATAAATTTAACGGAGGTGTGCAACTGAAGTATGAAACCCGTGGCACATTCGCGGCAAGCAATACCACCCAGAGAATGGGAGACTTGGACAGAGCTTATGCAGATCATTACCTGGCTTGTGATTATACACTTGAGAATATTCTGACCTGGGATCATACATTCTTTGATGATCACAACATCGGCTTTACCGGTCTATTCAGTTATGAAAACAGACAACGTGATGGTAACAGTATAACATCCTACAGCTACTTTGACGATAATATTCAGTTTTATAATCCCAGCAAAGCGACGGGAAGTGTTCAGGGTGACGGCGGATTTGAAAAATGGAGTATCTTGTCATACATGGGACGTATGAATTATAGCTACAAAGATAAATATCTGTTAACCGCAACAGTACGTTATGACGGATCTTCACGCTTGGCTGCACAGAACAGATGGCATGCATTCCCTTCATTAGCGTTGGGATGGAACATTATGCGGGAAAATTTTATGCAAAATCAGAAGGTGCTATCAGGTTTGAAATTACGTGCCAGCTGGGGTAATGTAGGTAGTACGGCTATCAGCCCTTATCAAACAATGGCTACGCTGGGAACCAACCGTTATATCTTTGGTTCAACCGGAGTTATGGGTACATATCCTAATTCAGTTCCCGATTATTCATTGGGATGGGAAAACACTGAAACTATAAACTTTGGTCTCGACTTTGGTTTCTTGGCAAACAGAATCAATGGAACCGTTGAATTATACCAACAGAATACCACTGATTTACTGCTTAGTGTTGATTTACCTGCAACAAGCGGATACTCAAACAGCTATGTAACTAACATAGGTGAAATAAGGAACAGAGGTATTGAGTTCAATGTTACCACAGTAAACATTGCAGGAGACGGCGACAAAACGTTGCGTTGGAGTACGGATTTTAATATATTTGCTAACAGAAATAAAGTGATAGATTTAGGTAAGGGAGTTCAAAAAACAAACGGGCTGTATTTGAATCAAAGTAAAGATATAATTTATGACTATCAGCTAGACGGAATGTGGCAGGATACTCCTGAAGACCGGGCACTTGCTCAATCTTATGGATATTCGGTAACAGGAGGCACATCAGTGATAGGTACATTGAGACTTAAAAATAATCATATTGATTATGAAGCCGACGGAGTAACACCCAAAGCCAAACAGGTGATAAACGAAGATGACAGGACTTTCCTTGGAAAGAGAACTCCTGATTTTGAAGGTGGTATCAATAACCGGTTGTCTTATAAAGGATTTGATTTTTCTTGCTTATTCTCCTATCGCTACGGCGGAACATTTACTTCGGATATGCACAACGGATGGATGAACACTATGCAGGGGACTTACAATAACCTTAATATTGATTACTGGACTCCTGATAATACTGGCGCTCGTTGGCCAAAACCTTCTACCGGTAGTGTGAGCAATAAAGGATTGCTTTCCAGATATAACGCTTCTTATCTGAAGCTGCGGAACATTACACTCGGATATTCGGTACCAAAAGGCATTGTGAGCAAATATGGCATTCAGTCTGCACGAGTATACACTACCGCTTCGAATCTTTATACCTGGTTTGACTCTCAATATAAAAAAGACGGAGGTATTGATCCGGAAACAACAAGTACCATCAATTTGTATACACCGCCTGTAAGATCATTTATTTTTGGAGTAAACCTTTCATTCTAATAGTAAAAAAGAAACTAATATGAAAAAGAAAATATTATTATTATCATTCCCTCTGTTGCTTTCCCTCTTTACTTCGTGTCAGGATGTATTGAACGAGGAAAATCATTCTAATACAACACAGGAATTTATGGCCACACCGGACGGCTTTATAATGGGATTGAATTCCGTTTATCCGGTTTTACGTTTTATTTACGGAGATGAAGGTGGGCTTCACGGTTTGATGACCCCCGGAACAGATGAGATGAAGTGCGGAACCTCCAGTAACAGAACGTACGATATTGCTCATTATACTTCAAATTTTAATGCGGGCAATGAGTATCCTAAAAACTTATGGAACAATGCCTATCCAAACATTAACACGTTGAACTTTCTGATCAATGCAGGTCCCGGAATTGCAACAAATTCCAAGTTGACCGACGCTTTGAAAACCCAGTATATAGGAGAAGCTAAATTTTTGCGTGCATTCTTATACTTTAATCTGGTACAACAATTTGGTGATGTGACATTAAATACAACATTTAATACCACTCCTTCAATGTCGGCTACCCGTAATGATATGATGGATGTATATGATGTGATTGTCAAAGACCTGGTTGATGCTTCTACAGAGTGTTCTCCAAGTCCACAACAAAATGGATTGGAATCGGGTCGTGTTTCAGCTGCTGCTGCCCGTCACTTGTTGTCCCGTGTTTATTTAACGATAGGATGGGCTTACGATAAAAGTCCCGCTCAATACCCTAATAATCCTCAAAATAAATATTACAATACTGAAAAGGCAAAGGAGTATTACCAAAAAGCTTACGAAACAGCTACAAAGCTAATTGCCGATGCTCCTTCTCTGGGATTGTCACTAATGCCTAATTTTGCTGATGTGTTTGATGAGGCCAATGATTCTCCTTCGGGAAAAAACAAGGAAGAACTGTTTGTCGCACGTTTTGACTGGGATATTGACAACACTTTTGGCGCGAGAGGAACATTGAATCATTATTACGTGAACGGATACGATACTTTTCTGGGTGAACGAAATATCAGAGACGGTCGTTGTTATTCTTGGAACAATCCTACCGGATATACATTTGCCACATTTAATAACAGGGATAAGGACACACGATATACCGCTACTTTTCAAACAGTATGGTATGCGACTAAAAAAGTTGTTAATAGCACTAATAATGGCTTTTATGAACTAAAATACAATATTGATGGAAAGAGTGAAACCTTTAAGTGGCAACAAACAACGGTTGGAGATACTGCTCTTTATTATCCGGGATATAAAATGACTGCTGATGAAATCCGGGCAAAGACTATAAACAGAGGAGCTGATAAAAACACATATGTGTTGGTTACTCCTGATGCTTACGACGGATTAAAAATGTTTCCTACAATGATGAAATTCTTGGATAGAACGAAAAATAATTTCAATGACCCTTCAGATCGTCCTGTGATTATATTCCGTTTGGCAGAAACATATCTTCTTGCAGCAGAAGCGGCATTTAAGCTTAACGACAATACCAATGCGGCAAAATATATTAATGTTATACGTGAAAGAGCCAGAAACAAGGCCACAAGTGAAGTTGGTGCACTAGATGTAAAAGCTTCGGATATTACGCTGAACTTTATTCTGGAGGAAAGAACTCGTGAACTGCTTGCCGAGCATTGCCGTTGGGCCGATTTGGCAAGAACCGGAACATTGCTTGACAGAGTAAGAATGTATGATGATGGCTTTGCGAATAAGAACATTCAGGATAAGCACATGCTTCGCCCTATTCCAAGTGAACAGATAGATAGAGTTGTTTCGGGAGAAAAATATCCTCAGAATCCTGGTTGGTAAATAATAGTAACTCACAAGACTGTCCGATTAGTACTTATTGCTGTCGGACAGCCTTATCTTATTAATAATTAGTTAAGAAGTGAATAAAAAAGTAGTTTGTATTATCGTTCTTTTGCTACACGCCGATATATTACAGATATTTGCTCAGACCAGTAGCTTAAATAAATTTCCTGATGGATGCACACCTTCTGAGATAGGCAGAAAAGTAGCACAACGATATCTATCGGAGCCTTTTCGCAATTTCGATGGAATAAAAACACCTCCGTCTGAAGTTGTTTATCCTGAAGTTTGTGCTTGGTATGGTGCTTTGAAATTTGCCCGGGCATCGAAAGATAAAAAGTTACTAAGGCAGCTGGAAGAACGTTTTTTCCCTTTATTGGGCTCACAGAAAGAACTGATGCAAAAGCCGGATCATGTAGATCATTCTGTTTTTGGATCAGTTCCTTTGCAATTGTATATGCAGACTGGTAATGAATGTTTTTACCATATAGGAATGGACTTTGCCGACCGTCAGTGGCAAATGCCTGCAAAGACCAAAAACGCAGAGCTTTATCAGAATTATTTAAGCAAAGGTTTGTCGTGGCAAACCCGTTTTTGGATAGACGATATGTTTATGATAACGACTGTGCAAAGTCAGGCTTATTTAGCTTCAAAAGATGAAAAATACATCAATAGGGCGGCTTATGAAATGACGCTTTATCTGGACTCCATTCAGCAACCTAACGGGCTGTTTTATCACGCTGGCAACGCACCTTTTTATTGGTGCAGAGGTAATGGATTGATGGCGGTCGGAATGACTGATCTATTAAAATATTTACCTCAGAACAATGCTTATCGTGAACGGATTTTTAATCAGTATCGTAAAATGATGAGCACGCTCAAACAGTATCAGAATGCAGAAGGATTATGGAGTCAGTTGGTTGATCATTCGGATTCCTGGACGGAAACGTCGGGTTCTGCTATGTTTACCTATGCCATGATAGTAGGAGTGAAGAGAGGATGGCTGGATGCCGGAACTTATGCGCCGGTTGCACGTAAAGCATGGCTGAGACTACTTACATACATTAATGCGCAGGGAGATATATCGGATGTGTGTCAGGGCACTAATGTGGGAAATACTCAACAGTATTATCTTGACAGAAAACGTGTGACGGGTGATCTTCATGGTCAGGCTCCCATATTGTGGTGTGCAGCTGCTCTTTTGGAATAGAAAATTATTAAAGACAAAATATACTCAAAGTAATGAAACGAATCCTTCTTTTGTTTTCGGCCTGCTTCTTTTTATGCATTGCCGGAGTCCATGCCCGGGAAATAGAATTAAAATCTCCGAACGGAGAGATAAAGGTATCACTCAATCTGTCTGACCGGATTTATTATTCCGTGTCCTATAATGATGAGTTATTACTTAAAAAGTGCTATTTGAAGCTATCGTTAAGTCATGAAATTCTGGGTGAAAATCCCCGCCTATCCAGTCAGAAACGCAGCAGTGTTGATAATAATCTAGTGCCTATTGTGCCTTTGAAATTCTCTACTGTCAGTAATCGGTACAACCAGGTTTTACTGAAATTTAAAGGTGATTATTCAGTGGAATTTCGTGCTTTCAACGATGGGGTGGCTTATCGCTTTGTAACAAACAAACAAAATGAGGTGTATGTAAAGGGAGAGGATTTTGTAATTAACTTCCCCGGAAATTATGTAGCACACATGCAGCAACCGGGAGGATATAAAACGGGTTATGAAGAACCTTATACACATGTTTTTACACAAGACTGGAAACCATCCGACAGAATGTCCGTTCTACCTATATTGATTGATACTCAAAAGGAATATAAAATATTAATTTCGGAATCGGATCTTAAAGATTATCCAGGCATGTTTCTTAAAGGAACGGGAGAGAACGGAATGCAATCTACCTTTCCAAAAGTTCCTTTGGAATTCGGAGAGGATGGAGACCGTAGCCAGAAGATTGTAAAGGAGGCTGATTATATTGCTAAAACAGTAGGGAAAAGGAGCTATCCATGGCGCTATTTTGTTATTACAAAAAATGACAAACAATTGATTGATAATACGATGAACTATAAACTATCTGTCAATAACCAATTATCGGATGTGTCTTGGATTAAACCGGGACAAGCAAGCTGGGAATGGTGGAATGATGCTTGCCCTTATGGCCCTGATGTAAACTTTGAATCGGGATATAACCTGGAAACATATAAATATTATATAGATTTTGCTTCTAAATTTGGCATTCCATATATAATTATGGATGAAGGATGGGCAAAAAGTACGCGGGATCCTTATACCCCAAATCCGAAAATTAATCTACATGAACTTATTCGTTACGGAAAAGAAAAGAATGTGGGAATAGTTTTGTGGCTTACATGGCTTACGGTGGAAAAGAATTTTGATCTGTTCAACACTTTTCAGGAATGGGGTGTGAAAGGAGTGAAAATAGACTTTATGGATAGAAGTGACCAATGGATGGTTAACTATTACGAACGTGTGGCCAAAGAAGCTGCCAAACATAAACTGCTTGTTGACTTTCACGGAGCATTTAAACCTTCCGGTCTTGAATATGCTTATCCGAATGTAATCTCTTACGAAGGAGTGAGAGGAATGGAACAGATGGGAGGGTGTTATCCTGATAATAGTATTTACTATCCTTTTATCCGCAATGCAGTAGGTCCGATGGATTACACTCCGGGGGCTATGATTAGCATGCAGCCAGATGTGTATAAGGCCGATCGTCCTAATGCAGCGAGCATAGGTACACGTGCTTATCAGATGTCTCTGTTTGTAATCTTCGAAAGTGGATTGCAGATGTTGGCTGATAATCCCACATTATATTATCGTAACCGGGAATGTACTGAGTTTATTACTCAGGTGCCAACTACCTGGGATGAAACACGTCCTTTGGAGGCAAAGGTTGGAGAATATGCCATTGTGGCCAAACGCAAAGGAAATAAATGGTTTATAGGAGGGATGACAAACAATAAGGAAAAAGAACGTATATTTGAAATATCGCTTGATTTCCTGAGTGACAATAAAGCTTATGAAATGACATCTTTTGAAGATGGCATTAATGCAGGGCGTCAAGCTATGGACTACAGGAAGAAAGTTTCTCAAGTGCATCGTGGTGAGAAACTAACAATTAAAATGGTAAGAAATGGTGGATGGGCTGCTGTGATTCAATAACCAAGTAATACAATTAGAGAGATGAAACGGATAAATTTGATAAATATGTTTGTATGCTTTCTGCTACTTTGTAGTTCGCACTCAGTTTTTGCGGAAAGTGGATATGACTTATGGTTGCGTTATCACCGTATAGACAATACTACACTTTACAATAACTATCGTGAGGCCAATGGGGAAGTTATATTTCCGGGTAGTTCCGACAGACTTAACGCAGCAAAAAAAGAGCTGCGTTTGGGGTTGAAGGGGTTGCTCAATATTGACTTGAATGAAGTGCAGCATTTTTCTAAGAGAGGAGTTATGGCTGGTACTCCCGAATCATTGCCTCTCATTGCCAAGACTTCTTATATTGATGAAATAAAGAAACTGGACGATGAGGGATACATTATTCGCTCCGTAACGATCAATGGAAAACAGGTAACGCTTATTGCAGGGAAGAAAGACATTGGCGTGCTTTATGGCGTTTTCCATTATCTGAGGTTGATGCAAACACAGCAATCATTGGATAACCTTGCTATAAAAGAAGAGCCGAAATTGCAGATACGTGTACTGGATCATTGGGATAACCTGAATGGCACTATAGAACGGGGATATGCAGGGTATACTCTTTGGGATTGGCAACGCCTGCCGGGTTACATTGATCCCCGCTATATTGATTATGCCCGTGCAAATGCCTCTATAGGTATTAACGGAACGGTACTGAACAATGTAAATGCCAATGCACGCAGCCTTCGTACGGAATATCTGATTAAAGCAGCTGCTCTGGCCGATGCTTTACGTCCGTATGGCATCAAGGTATATCTTACTGCACGGTTCAGTGCTCCGAAAGAAATTGGTGGGTTAAAGACCGCAGATCCGCTTGATCCTAGTGTATGGCAGTGGTGGAAGGATAAGGTGAAAGAAATTTATCAATATATTCCCGATTTTGGCGGTTTTCTGGTAAAAGCCAATTCAGAAGGGCAACCCGGACCTCAGGACTATAAACGAACACATGCCGATGGTGCCAATATGATGGCCGAAGCATTGGAACCTTATGGAGGGATAGTGATGTGGAGAGCTTTTGTTTATGAAAATAAGAGGAATGTTGACAGGGCTTTGAACGGCTTTGATGAATTTAAGCCACTGGATGGTCAGTTTAATAAAAACGTGTTTATTCAACCCAAGAACGGCCCGATAGATTTTCAGCCCCGCGAAGCTTTACATCCATTGTTCGGTAGTATGCCGAAAACTCCTTTAATGCTGGAGTTTCAGATTACACAAGAATACCTAGGATTTGCCAGCCACCTGGTTTATTTAGGTACGTTGTTTGAAGAGACATTGCAATCGGATACGTATGCCAAAGGAAAGGGAACTACGGTTTCCAAAGTGCTTCAGGAGTATAAGAAGACAAATGGTATTTCGGGTATTGCAGGCGTTCCCAATATAGGAACGGACATTAACTGGACAGGACATTTGTTTGGTCAGGCAAACTGGCATGCGTTCGGTCGTTTGGCATGGAATCCGGATATCCCTGTAGCTGAACTAGCTGAAGAATGGATTCGGATGACTTTTTCGAACGATGCAAATGTGATTAAAACGGTGAAACACATCATGCTTTCTTCTCATGAAGCGGCAGTGGACTATATGACTCCTTTAGGGTTGAATCATATTATGAACTTTGCCACACATTATGGGCCTGGACCCTGGTATAAAGACCCGAACTGGGATGCGTGGGATTATCACAAAGCCGATGAAACAGGTCTTGGCGTAGATAGAACGATGAAAGGAAGCAATGCTGTGAGTCAGTATAAATCTCCGATCCGGGAGAAACTGAACGACATCAAAACTTGTCCCGAACAATTGCTATTGTGGTTTCATCATGTTCCGTGGAATTATAAAATGTCTTCCGGTAGAATTATGTGGGACGAATTGGTTGATCACTACTATCGCGGTGTTGATTAAGTAGGAGAGATGCGTAAGGAATGGAATTCTTTGGAAGGTTTGATTGATCAGGAACGTTTTGAGCACGTAAAAGCACTATTGAAAGTACAGGAAGATGAGGCCACGTGGTGGCGGGATGGTTGTCTGCTTTATTTCCAGACATTCTCAAAACTTCCCATTCCAGATAAGTATGAACAACCGAAACATTCATTGGATTATTATAAAAGGATTCCTTTCCCATACGATTGGAAGTCGTCTCAGTATTAATTTATTTTATTCCTTAAATTAACATGAAATATAGTTTAAATATTCTGTTCATCGCAGTTTTCTTTTCCGTAACACAGACATTACGGGCACAAGATTCCAATACTGACGAATACTGGCAGACCTCCCAAGGTAACTATGAAAAACGGAGGACCGAGTTTCTTGATTATTGTATTAAGAATGGAGACAGAAAAGACTTGAGAGGCATTTACACTCAGGTAGCGAGAGTTGTTGCCGGACTTAAACCGGATGAGAGCTACGTTCAGGAAGCACTGAATGTGATAAAGAGTAACCACGACTGTAATGACTTTGTAATGAATGGATTACTCCGGTTACAATACCAGAAAACGAAGAATGCGCAACTCTCCAAAGAGATGGCTAAAAAAGTGGAAGAGCGTATCCTTGATTTCAAATACTGGTGGACGGACTCTCGCCGTGACACAACTTACCGGTGTTACCATACAGAGAATCATCAGGCATTGTATCACACGGCTGAACTTTTGGCCGGGCAGTTGTACAAAGACAGACGTTTTTCCGGCGGACTTACCGGGCGCGAACATATTCACCAAGCTGAGAGATTACTTCAACGCTGGCTGGATTTTCGATTCCGCTTTGGCTTTAGCGAATGGATGTCGAGCTATTATGAGGTAGATATCGTTGTGCTTTTGAATTTGTATGATTATGCTGAGAATCCTATGTTGAGACAACGTGCAAAACAGGTGTTGGATTTACTTATGTTTGATATGGCATTGAGTAACTATCATGGTTCTCTTGCTTCTACGAGCGGACGTATGTATGTTAGTTCATTGCTATATGGGCATCATGACATGTCGCCCACACTGAAACTTGTGTTTGGAGAAGGACAATACCATCCCAGAAACATTATGAGTAATGTGGCACTTGCAAGTAGCCATTACAAATGTCCGCAGGTTATTCTGGATATAGCAACGGATTATTCAAAGACAATGCTTGATCGTCAAAAAATGAGTATTGAGGTTGATGATGCTGAAAAGTATGGATTGAGATACGATAATGAAGAAGATGCTCAACTATTTTGGGGTATGCAGGAGTTTATCCATCCAAAGGTGGTTCGTATGTCAAAACAGGTGTCTGAAAAGTACGGGGTTTATCCTTATCGTAATTATGATGACTATATCCGTAAATACGATGATCAGGTAAAACAATATGGTAAGGTTATTAATTCCCGGCTTGACCGGTTTGCTCTTTCCGAAACAAATATAGAAATTTACCGTACTCCCGAATATGCATTGAGTTGTTCTTTTGATTACAGAAAAGGTGCTCAGGGTTATCAACAACACATTTGGCAGGCAACGCTGGATAATAAGGCGATTGTTTTTACCACACATCCGGGTAAAAAAGATTTGAAGGTGACGCCTAACTATTGGGCAGGAAATGCTGTGATGCCTCGTGCAGTGCAGTATAGGAATGTGGCTGTGTGTATTTATAATTCTCACGGGAATGGAGGATTAGACCTTACTCACGCTTATTTTCCCAAACAAGCGTTTGATGAAGTGGTAGAAGTGTCGTCATGGGTCTTTGCCCGAAAGGGAAAAGGGTATATTGCTCTTCGTTCCCAACTTCCAACTTCCTGGCAAGCTGATGATAATGGAAACGTAAACGATATTGTGGCCAGTGGCAGGCAGAATATATGGATCTGCGAAATGGGATCTGAGAAAGAGTGGGGTAGTTTCCAATCATTTGTTAAGGCAATATCTCAGGCTACTGTGAAATATGATCATCTGAATGTTACATATACATCGCCTACATTGGGACAGATGGATTTTGGTTGGGATTCGGCATTTAAATTGAAAAACAAAGAGATACCCCTAAAGACTGACTATCGGTATGATAACCCTTATTGCCAGGCAAAATTTAATTCTAAATTGATAGAAATTAAAAAAGGCGGAAAGAAATTACTGCTTGATTTTGAAAAAGGCATAGAAACTGAAAAATAGAGATTAAGGTTTGGAAATCCTCTGAAATTAGACTAAAAAAAAGTCTGAAATCGTATAAATGAAAGAGGGCACTTCACATTTTGAAGTGCCCTCTTTTTGTGTTTGCCTAGCACGAACAATCAGAGAAAAAAAGAGAAGAATGCCTATAGAAAAATAATATTGAATGAATAGATTGTGTTACATTTGATATTTATAACTTTGCCGGATGAATAAAGTTGAAAGTATACAGCAATTTTATGATAGGCTCGCTCTAAAGAACGATTTGCCGGCAAGAAACAACGGAGCAGGGCATTTTAATGTCTTTCCCCGCCAGTATTGTTCTGTAACGGCGTCCTACCATCGTCGTGATTTCTATAAAATCACTCTTATTACAGAAGGCACTGGGATAATACATTATGCCGATAAAGAAATTGTAGTAGACCGTCCCGGGCTTTTTTTCTCCAATCCTCAGAAACCGCATTCTTGGGAAGCTACTTCAGAGAAACAGGAAGGTTGGTTCTGTGTTTTTACTGAAGAGTTTATACAATCTTGGAATAAGGAGGAATATCCAATATGGCACATGAATGAAAATCCTATTGTTTTTCTTACAAACGAAACTTTGGAAGACTTCGCCTACATATACAGAAAAATGGTACAGGAAATGTCGTCTGACTACATTTATAAATATAGTAAGTTACGAAATTATCTTCAATTGATCATTCATGAAGCGGTCAAAAATAGCCATGAACTAAACATTCAGAACAAACAAATCGATGCGGCGCATCGTATAACATTGCGCTTCTTTGAATTGCTGGAACAACAATTCCCCATAGAGAATACCGACATGCCTTTAAAATTAAGATCTGCACAGGAATACGCTGAAGGTCTTTCGGTACACGAAAACCATTTGAATCATTCGGTCAAAGAGGTTACGGGCAAAAATGCATCCATGCACATTGCTCAGCGTATAGTAAAAGAGGCCAAAGCTTTATTGAAGAATACTGATTGGACCATTGCAGAGATAGCTTATAGTCTAAGATTTGAGTATCCATCTCATTTTACAAGCTTCTTTAAAAAGAACACAGGGAATACACCAAAAGAATATCGGAATTTAATTCTTTGATATTTATAAGAAATCCTTTGATATCTTTTATTCCGATCCTCCAATAACAACTTACCTTTGCTGCATATTAAAAACCGAAAAAAAGATCGAGTTATGAAGTACAAAAATTTAGGGAAAACTGATGAACGACTGTCTGCAATAGGTTTGGGATGCATGGGTATGTCTCATGCTTACGGAGAAAGTAATGAAGAAGAAAGTATCGCAACCTTGCACAAGGCTTTGGACTTAGGCATTAACTTTTGGGATACAGCAGATTTTTATGGTGGAGGGAAAAATGAAGAGCTACTGTCCAAAGTATTAAAGGAAAACCGAGATAAAGTTTTTATTGCTACCAAATTTGGCTTTAAATACACGGGAGAAAATCTTTTGGCTAGTGTATTCGACGGTTCTCCCCAATATATGAGACAGGCTGTGGAGTTAAGTCTTAAGCGATTGAATATAGATTGCATTGATCTTTACTATGCGCATCGTGTAGACCCGAATGTGCCGATAGAAGAAACAGTAGGTGCAATGGCCGAACTAGTGAAAGAAGGCAAAGTAAAGTATCTGGGACTTTCGGAAGCTTCTGTGGTCAATATTAAGAAAGCAAATGCGGTTCATCCTATTTCTGCTTTGCAGAGCGAATATTCACTTTTAACGAGAGATGTGGAAACAGAAATTCTGCCGGCAATAACCGAGATGGGAATGACCTTTGTACCGTTCTCTCCGCTAGGGCGTGGGATGTTTACCGAGAACTTTGACATGAACCAGATAGGAGCGGGCGATGCCAGAATGCAGTTGCCTCGTTTTCAAGGCGAACATCTCATTAACAATCAGAATATGATGAAAGAACTAACCGAATTTGCCTATGGAAAAAATATTAATGCAGCACAATTAGCATTGGCATGGATTCTTGCAAAAGGTTCGAATATCATTCCTATTCCCGGAACTAAGAGACGAAAATATCTAGAATTAAATGCGAAAGCGGTTGATATTGAGTTAAACGAAGGCGATATTGCAGAAATAGAAAGCATCATTGCTAAATATCCGAATACGGGTGATCGATATCCTGCTTCAAGTATGGCGTTAGTAGATAAAAGTAAATAATGGCACATTTGTGCTAGATTTTATAAAAATGAGGGCGGTCAGCTTTTTGACGCCCCTCATTTTGTTGATAGCTTCAGTGTTTATAACTTTAAATTGTTAGATATTATAAGGATGAAATGTGATTACTTCTTGGGATAGTAGCTGTTACATGAATTATCAACATCTTTCCATATCTGAATTTCGTCTACCTTAAT
>JAATGU010000086.1 GCA_015654535.1 Bacteroidales bacterium | reverse complement strand
CCCTCATTTTGTTGATAGCTTCAGTGTTTATAACTTTAAATTGTTAGATATTATAAGGATGAAATGTGATTACTTCTTGGGATAGTAGCTGTTACATGAATTATCAACATCTTTCCATATCTGAATTTCGTCTACCTTAATGGCCTTACCAATAGATAGAATATTAGAGTCACTTTCTTTTTGTTTTAGAAGATCTATTTTATCGTGTGAATTTATACAAATATTTCCTTGAGCAACAAATATGGAAGTTTTTTCGTGAGTAATAAGAGTGTTTTTAATACTTGTTTTAAGATAATCCATATCGAGTTGCATATTGTCCCCTATTTTTATAAAATCGGAAGAGTATAATAGGGTGTTTCTTATCCCTTGTTCTTCAAGATAAAAACTGACTAAAGCTGTGCTAAGCATTTCTCCTTGTATAAGAACCGTTTTTTCTCCTAAAGAAATGATCGCATCTTTAGTGAAATTCCAGATAATGCGGAATCGGTCTAAGACATAACTCACAGCTTTCTTTTTAATTTCATCGTTATTCAATAAATTGTTAAAAAGGTCTATAAACTTAAATTCCAACCTTGTAATTGCATCATGGGCTTTTTCTATTTCGTGATTAAATAAATAAGTAGATATAGTTTCCAAACTATTCACCGTTTCTGAGGTGGCTGACAGCATGACAACTTTTGGAGTATTGTCACTAATCAAATTGGCTACATTTTTAATCTTTTCTATGGAACCGATTGATGTTCCTCCGAATTTATAGATTTTCATCTTTCTTTTTTTTTATTAATTTATTCGTCTTAAAAGTAATGGCTTCCCTTTCATTATTGTATGGCGTTTTATCAAAATGAAATGCAGACATGGAATTAATTCTTCTTTCATTCTTAAGAAAGGCCCTTAACAGGTTATATTGCGACCCAAAAGTGACCTTCTTATCAGACCTTACACTAACTATAACTCAAAAGCTATGCCAATGTTTTTGCTGACTGGAAAAGTTTTATTCTTTTATTGATTCTTCTTATTATTCTATAGTTCGGCCATTATTTGGTTAAAGAATATTTATAACACTCAAGGCACATAAACGCATAACTGGAATGTAGGAGGAAAATAAAGGCTGGATTTTTTTTCATACTTGTATAAACACATGGCCTTTAAGCTATCCTTTATTTTTATTCTTGTATAACCGGGGAAACGGGAGGGGGGAGCTGGTCCGGCGTTTTTTTAGGAGGAGACAAAGAAAGGGAAAATGCTGAAAAAGTCACGCAGTCACGCAATGGCAGACTAATTGATTAGTGAACAGGAAGATAGGGGCGCGTGACTTTCCGCGTGACTGCGTGACTACCGCGTGACTGCACCGGGTAGGTCACGCGGGGTTTATAGTTGTTTATTAGCTGATTACAGCGAAGCGCGTGATTGCGTGACTTTTTAAACAAATAAAAATAGTATTGTAATATGTCCAGACTCTTCGTACCAAGAGTACAGACATCTTTCTATAAATCTCTGGACACTTCTAATAAATGCTTTCCTTTATGTACTTTATAACGTTTAATTGCTTTTAATTTTTAGGCCAATGAAATCCTCTTTCAGAAATATAGACTCCACTTATAATGAGCAAAGCTCCGGTTAGTGCAAAGGCGGTGATCGTTTCGTTTATTACCAATGAAGAGGTGATAAGCGTAATGAGTGGAACAATATAAATATAGTTTGTAGTACGTATGGCTCCCAGATGTTTTACGGATTTATTCCATAGAATGTAGCAGAGCATAGAAGCGACTAACCCAAGAAATAGAAGATTCCCGAAAACTAAGGGGCGGAATAAAATTTGGGTGCTAGTTGTTAATGGCGAGATCAGAAAGACTGGAAGTAAAGTAACAATTCCATAAAAGAATACTTTACGGGTGATGAACAGGGTGGAATAGCGATTGTCCAACTGTTTTAAAATGATACTGTAGAAAGCCCACATTAGTGCGGCAAGAATTGTCAGTAAGTCTCCTAACGGATTTATTTTCAGAATAAAACTACCGTTGAACACGACCAAAGACACTCCTCCTAAAGCTATTAATGAACCGTAAATAAGATTTTTCTTCATTCGTTCTTCTTTAACAAAAAGATGTGATAAAATACCAGTAAAGATAGGAGAAGTGCATACAATTAAAGATACATTGGAAGCTAATGTTATCCCCAGTGCTCTGTTCTCGGCAATAAAATACAAAGAGCCGCCACACATTCCCGCTGCTACTAATAAAAGTTCATCCTTCAGATTATTAGCCAATATCTTGTGTGGGCAAATGGTCCAAATGCCAATGTAAGCCATCAAAAAACGGTAGAAGAGAATGGATTCGGGAGAAAGTCCCTGATGAATAAGTATTTTAGTTGAAACAAAAGTAGTTCCCCAAATAATCACTGTAAACATCGCCATGAGGTGGAATAAACCATTGTTTTTCCACTTTGTTTTTAGCTCCATATTTTAAAACTTTATTTGATAAAATTATCTTTGAGGGATAAGTCATTGAATAAAAGACTTCAAGCAGGAATTTTCAGTGGTAGGGATAAAGATTTGGCAACTGTGCCTATTTCTGCGTTTTGCGCTGCATTTCCTCAAATAGCTCAGGGGCAAATTTAAGCAACTTTTCTCAAATCTAAAGTATATATTTTTTCTTTTTCAATTGATATACATACATTTTTATCCAGGTTGTATCAAATTCTTTTGAAAATTAATCGCTTAAATAGAAGATTTCTGTAGTTTTGTCAGTACTTAGCATAATGCTATGAATTGATTAATTGTTTGTAAATGAATACTATAAATATAATCAATTCTATACTGTTTTTTTGTACTATTTACTGTACCGAACTCACGTTAAATTAATATCTTTGCATGAGATATTTATCATCAACATTTTTATGAACAACAGAGATTCCAAAGCTCGTTTAGCTTTAGCTGTATTTATTTCGCTAGCAGTAGGTTGTCTTGCTCTGACAGTGGAAATGCTTACACAATATTATTTTCTGCACATCGAACCACAACACTTGTTGTTTGCCAATCTGATTTTTGCATTGATAATATCTTGTATAGTATTTATAATCGGTATTATAAATATTTACCTTTTGTCTCATATAAAAGGTAGTCCAATTCGTACAGCCAGAAAACGACTGTTATTAAGCCTCTTATTCTCTTCTGCTCCCTTATTTGCAGGTTTTTTAGCAACGAAGTTATTGGGAAGTCTTATTTCAGATAAAATAAATATTAAAGCCCTCATTTTTAAACAGGAATCTCCATCTATGTCTACTCTGTGGATTTTCCTTGTTTTATTCATACTCATTTTATTCTTTTCGAATACTTTAATTTACTTTATTCTATACTCTCAAAAAAATATACTTGTAAAGCAGAAACTGGAATTGGAAAATGCAACGCTGAGAGCTGAAAATATAGAAGTTCTTTATCAACAACTCAAGCAGCAGGTTAATCCTCATTTTTTATTCAATACATTAAGCACGCTAAAAACGCTGATTCATGATAATCCTGATGCTGAAATTTATCTCAAACGCCTGTCTGATTTTCTCAGAACTTCCGTTTCTTTTAATAAAAAAAACACGCTTACACTTAGAGAGGAACTGAAATTTTGTTTAGATTATCTTGAGTTACAGAAAGTAAGATTTGGTGATGCCTTGTTGTTTTCTATCCGCATTCCTGAAAATATGCAGTCTGGATTAGTTCCCGTTTTTTCTATTCAGCAATTAATTGAAAATGCTATCAAGCACAATGTTCTTACAATTAATCATCCCCTACACATAAACATTGAATGTAGAGATAATCGTATTATCGTATCAAACAATATGAAAATTAAAAATACTTCGGAAGAATCAATTGGTGTCGGGTTAATAAACCTAGCCGAACGATATAGAATTCTTTCGGGCGACAAAGTCATTATTAAAACCGATAACAACTGCTTTCTGGTAAGCATAAAAATTTTAGATCGTGAAAATAGTAATCATTGAAGATGAGCAACTCACAGCAAATGACTTGGTTAAAACTATTCAGAGAATTAACCCGGACATGAATATTGTTGCAGTATTATATTCGGTTGAAGATGCCATTACTTGGTTTAAGCAAAATGAACATCCCGATCTTATTTTTAGTGATATACAGTTAGGAGACGGACTGTGTTTCGATATTTTTAAAAGCATGGAAATTACTTCACCCGTTGTGTTTTGTACAGCTTACGACGAATATGCTTTAACGGCCTTTAAAACAAACGGCATTGATTATATTCTAAAACCGTTCGACGAGGAGTCTGTTAACAATGCTCTGATGAAGTATAAAGAACTGGAAAAAAGATTTTCTGCTAAAAGAAATCAGTTGGAAGATTTGTTTGAACTTTTCGAAAACAGGGAAAGCCGGAAAAAAGGTTCTTTACTGGTTTATTATAAGGATAAAATATTACCCATTAAAATAGCCGAGATAGCCCTTTTTTATATTGAAAATGAAATAACCCACCTGATTACCTTCGATCAGAAAAATCTTACAATCAACCATCCCCTTGATGAGCTTGAGAACATGGTAGGATCTGATTTTTTCAGGGCAAACAGGCAATATCTGGTTCAACGAAAAGCAGTAAAAGAAGCTGCACAGTATTTTGCCCGATCGTTATCGGTTACTCTTACCATACCTCTCAAAGAAACCATTAAAATAAATAAGGTAAAAGTCCCTGCTTTTTTAAACTGGCTTTCGGTAAACTAATTCCCCTTTCTGATTTTCACCCCTCATTCTGTCCGGTTCGGCATCTTTTCCATTTCTAACAAATATGTTGGAACGTAACTTTGCGCCTGCAATCAGTTATTTTCTAAAATATAAATATTAAAGAATATGGAACAGGAAGAAACAAAAAAGAAAAAGCCGGGCAAAATGATAATTGTCGCCGCTACAGTATTCATGGTAATACTCGGAATAGGTATTATTTACTGGATAAAGAGCAATGCCTATGAAACTACGGATAACGCGCAACTGGATTGTAATATTGTTCCCATCCGGTCGGTAGTTGCAGCATACATTACATCTATCAATTTCACGGATAACCAGGAAGTAAAAAAAGGCCAGGTGCTTTTTGTTTTTGATACCACCGAGATAAAGGCAAAATTTCTTCAGACCGAAGCTGCTTTGGAAATTGCCAAAGCCAAATTATTGTCGGCCCAAAATAAAGCCTCGGCGAGTACCGAAAGTGCCAAGGCAGGTGATCTGACGGCCGACTCGTACAAGCAGGGTATTATTTCTGCAAAAGCTAATCTTGAAAATGCACAAAACACCTTTGACCGCACAAGTGCTTTGCTGAAAATAAAAGCGGCTACCCGGGAACAATATGAAACAGCGGAAACAAATCTTTCAGTTGCTAAAGCCGATTATGTTAAATCCATCAACGTCCGCAAATCTTCTTTTTCAACTACAATGGGCTTAAAATCGCTGGCAAAATCGGATGAGAATCAGATTCATCTGGCGGAAGCAGGGATCGAACAATGTAAAGCGGATTTAATATTGGCGCAGCAACAATTAAATTATGCCATTGTCCGGGCTCCCTGTAATGGCATCGTTTCAAAAAGGGCCGTAGAGGAAGGCCAGTATATTTCGACCGGGCAAAATTTATGTGCTTTAGTGGAAAATGAAAATCTTTGGGCAACAGCAAATCTGAAAGAGACCCAGTTGAAGGATATAAAGATAGGGCAAGCGGTCAAAATAAAAGTAGATGCGTATCCAAACCTTGATCTGACGGGGAAGATAGAATCGTTCTCCGGTGCTACAGGAGCAAAGTACTCTTTACTACCACCGGACAATGCCACCGGGAATTTTATAAAAATCACTCAACGTATTCCTATTAAAATCTCCATCAATAAATTACAAGCAGATAAAGCTCAATTATTTCCGGGCATGAGTGTGTTTGTGAAAATTTATACCGAATAAAGATATGGAAGCAACTCTTCAAAAACCGGCACAATATCTAACAGGTTCTGCTAAATGGATACTTATTGGTACGGCTTTATCCTGCGCTTTGCTTGAAATTATTGACAGTACAATAGTAGGGGTGTCCCGACCAGAAATGATGGGAAGTTTAGGAGCTACATCTTTGGAAATTGCCTGGGTGGTTTCAGCCTATGCAATTGGGAATGTGATTACAGTTCCATTATCGGCTATGCTTTCTAATCTTTTTGGGAGGAAAGTTTATTTTACGGCATCTGTTATTATTTTTACTTTTTCATCATTAATGTGTGGTTTATCCTCCAGTTTGTGGACACTCGTTTTATGGCGCTTTATTCAAGGTCTGGGTGGTGGCGGTTTACTATCAACTGCCCAAAGTATCATTGCAGACGCTTTTCCACCTAAAGAAATTGCAACAGCAACAGCTATTTTTGGAATAGGGCTTATGATTGGTCCGGCTTTAGGACCGGTTATGGGCGGATATATTACGGATAACTGGTCCTGGCACTGGATCTTTTTTGTAAATGTTCCCATTGGTGTTATTGCCGCCTTTCTCTCCTGGTCCTTTGTTCCCAATCTTGCCGAAGCCGTTAAACCCCAAAAAATGGACTGGTGGGGTATAATATTTTTAATCATCGGTTTATGTTCTCTAGATTATTTTCTCGAAGAAGGATCTGCTAAATATTGGTTTGAAAGTTCGGAAATAACTTTCTTTTGTTTTCTCGCTATTATCGGGCTTATAGCCTTCGTTTGGCGTGAATTGACAGTGGAAGAACCTGCCGTAAATATTAAATTATACAAAAACTTAAATCTGGCTATCAGTCATTTATTGAATTTAATAGTTGGTATGATGATGATCGGTCTGTTTTTCATTTTCCCTTTATTTACGCAAGTTACTCTTGGATGGTCAGCAACACAACAGGGCGAATTTCTAATTTCGAGCGCTATTGCTTCCGCTTTTGCCATGATGTTAGTCAGCAAAATTGTTTTGAAGAAGCTTAATTACAATACGACTAGTGTTATAGGTGTTCTGATGTTTTCTGCTTTCTTAATCCTGCTTTCATTTTCATCACCCGATTCCAGTGAGAAAACCTTTTTCTGGCCGTTTATTTTACAAGGTTTCGGCAAGGCATTCTTGATGGTACCGGTTATGTCCATGGCATTATCAGGTTTGCGTGGAAAAGATTTAGCCCAGGCAACCGGCTTATCCAATATCATGCGGCAGTTGGGTTCGGCTATCGGGGTTGTCTTAATGGAGATTTATTTAAATCATGAAAACGTGTTTGTAAGAAGCAATATGATCGGCAATGTAACCAATTATAATAATATGGTTACCGAAAGAGTAGCCGCTTACTCCCAAAACTTTTTATCGGCAGGTTATTCAATCGATGATGCTAATCGGGTTGCTTATCAGATTCTCGACAGCAGTTTGTCCAAGCAACAACAACTGGTTTGCTATGATAATGCATACATGGCTGTGGGCTTGTTGTTTCTGGTTTGCATTCCATTAATTTTATTAATTAAAAATAAAAAAAACAACTCAAATTAGACTGCTGAAATTACAGCACATTAAATAATAACTATTTATGAAGAAGATAATATATTTACTCATTCTTACTGCTTTCTGCGGTAAAATAGCGGCACAAACCGATACACTAAAATTGTCACTTAATCAGGCTATACAACTTGGCCTTAACTACCGTTTTGATGCAAAAGGAGGAGTTTTGAATATTGATATGGCAAAGAATAAAGTTGTAATATCGAAGAAAGAACTTTTACCGGATATTTCAGCGAATGGACAAGTCACGTACAATGGACAAGTACAACCTACTATCGTTTCTCCCGGTTTGTTAGGTTTTACCGAACCGCAAAAAATAGCATTAGGTATGAAAAATAATACGGCATTTGCCCTTGACTTAAATTATACTGTTTATAAACCGGGCTTATACACCGATATAAAAATTGCTTTTAATCATCTTGAAATGGAAAAGGAGAAGAAAAACAAATCAGACAATGACATTAAAATTGAAATAGCCGAAGCGTACGATAATGTCATGCTTAAATCATTGCAATATGAAATAGCTCGGAAAAATGAAAACCGCTATAAAGAGTATTACGACCTTGTCAGTGGAAAATACAGCAACGGTGCTTTGCTTGAAAATGATATGCAGCTTGCCGAATTGGATTATAAAAATGCAAAAGCACAGACCGAAAAGCAAAAGCAGAACTATTTACTAAGCGTTCAGAACCTGAAGTACAAAATAAATATTCCTCTGCAATCGGTCATTATTTTTACTGATTCTTTGCAATCTTCTATTGAAAGCAATATGAGTGTAGACCTTTCAAATAAAGTAATTGTAAATCGTTCGGAAATCAAACAATTAAAAATTCAAGAGACTGGTTATAAATTGCAATTGAAAAAAGCAAAGCAGAATTATCTTCCTACGCTATCACTTTTTGCCAATTACACTCAATTATTCCAAAATGAAGCGTTTAATTATTCAAAAAATTTCTTTTGGTCACCTGTCAGTTATATAGGTGCTAAATTGTCAATTCCAATATCCGGAAGTATTAAAAACAATAACCAGGTAAAAGAATTCAATCTAAAGTTGGCACAAACAGGTTTAGAAATGGAACAAAAAACTACCGATGTACGATACGAAGTGCAGGAAGCATTGACAAAACTAAGTAATGCGAAACAGAACCTTGCTGTCGCTTGCGATAATTACTTTCTTTCGCAAAAGGTGTATGAATTAAAAAAACAGCAATACAGTTTGGGCTCATTCTCATATGAAAAACTTTTGGATACTGAAAAGTCGCTTAGCACTACAGAACAAGAATATATAACAGATGTTTATGATTTCTTAATTGCAAAGATAAACTATCAGAAAGCATTAGGAATGTACTAGATAATCTAAACTTTTAACTGCCTTATATTTTTTATATCAAGAGTGATGATGTAGATATCTATTCGTTAATAAATTCTGATAAGTTTTTATCTATTCTCGAAAATAAGTCCAATAATATCTCTTGTTTTTCAGAGGATATCCCACTCATCAATATTTCTGTTGCCTCCTGCCAGCAACTAATAACTTTACTCCTTATACTTTCGGCATGAGGTAATAAGAACACATTATAACTGCGGCTATCGGCCTCACTCTTTCGTTTTTCTATGTACCCGGCTTTAACCAGCTTATCTACAATACGACTAACATTGGCGAAATCTTTTTTTGATTTTTCGGCGAGCATGCTAAGCGACAAGCCATTCTCCGTCCAAAGGTAATATAGCACCACCCATTGTTCGGGAGTTATATCCAATTTTTTCTCGGCAATAAGCTTAAAAGTGAGTCTACGCAATGAATTAGCCGTAGTAGCCAGTCGATGATTGATACTGGTATCGAAATTATACTCTTTCATTGATTCTTGTTCTTACCTTGTTCCATGCATGCGTATCTACCAAGCTCGATTCTTCAAATGTCTGGTACATTTCTTGCATCCGCGACATAGGGATTGCCAGACTTAGCACATTTGCCTCAACATATGGACGTACGGAAGGATCGAAAAGGCCAAGGAATATACGTTTACCATTTTTTCGATTCTCTGCCACAACTTGTGAAACAGTAGAGCTGCATCCTGAACCAAATGGAGTAGAGATTGCATCCGGTTCATTGGTATCAAATACTGCCCATGTAATCAATCCGGTCAGAACATCCGGCGTAGCAAAAAATATAATTCCTTCCGCATGATCGAGCGTATCCAAGCTATCGATGCGGGCAAAATGCAAATATTTTTTTTCAGCTAAGGGATGACCGATACCCAATGCAAATTCAGTAACCATCTCCGGCGTTTTCTTATATTTTTCTTTCCCAGAAACAAAATTTGGAATCATTTTCTCAGGAAACTCAATGAATCCTGTGTAAAACTTTCCACCTATGCAGCCTACAGTTTCTGCATCAAAGGTTATAGGCGTTCCTTTCCGTGTAGCATCAAGCGCTTTAAAAAGGCATCCGTTTATCCGTTGAGGCGCTGGTTCCGGTATATCTGAATACCAAAATGCAATCGGTAATTCTACCTGCTCGCCAAATGCGATTTGTAATTTTTGAATTAAATCTTTAGCTTTCATAATATGGAATTTGTTTGTCGTGACAAATATAAAAACTTTTGTTTGTCATAACAAATAAAAGTCCTTTTTTTTGCGGAAAAGTTATTTGAAACTATGGAAAAACAAAGTAGACCAAGAGTATCGCTCGTTTCTAAGCCGTTATCTATTAGGACTTTTCATCTTATATACAACCGCAAATTCAGACAACACGGATATTTGATTATAAGTTCGTAATAAAATGGATATAGTCTTTTGCACTGGTTGCTATCGTTTCAAAAGATGCATTATGACTATCATACAATATGTAATAGCCTCTAAAATCAGCTTTGGAATACAGAGCTGTTGTCTTGAATGGTAATATAAGTTGTTCAATTGTAGCCTTACATTTACCTTCTTCCTGATAATCGGCTTCTCTCATCCCGGCCGATATAGCCAATGCCAACTTTTTACCCTTTAATTTATCTCCTTTTGAGCCATATGCCCAACCATATAAAAAGACTTCATCCAACCATTTCTTTAACAGAGGTGGGCAATTGAACCAATATAAAGGATATTGAAAGATTAATACATCATGTGTTTCTATTAGCCGCTGTTCTTTTTCAACGTTAATTTTTCCGTCCGGATATGATGCATCTCGAACGGATTATTATATCTGCCTTAGAATGTGCTCAGAATTGTTCCTCAGATCCACTCTGCTGGGAAGCCGATGGACAATTAAATTTAGCAGCCTGCTTCTCATGTTGCCTCGTTTCTGAGACCTCATGTGAATACCGTAATTTAGGTCTGGACAGAAGAGCTTTAGTTGATGAAGACTTTGGCTTTTTTAAAAACATAGCAATATGACATATACACTCAATGCAATTACAAGTTCAACCTCATATCATTTTTAGCATCGGAGAATGCCGTCGCATTCGCCTTTTTCAAACAGAAAAAGATGATTCATTTCGCCTATTACGCAAAAGCGAGTACCCACTCGAATTATGGGATAACTATGAATAGGAATTATAAGATATTCAAAATTTTTATTGTAATTTCTCTGATACAGAATAGAGTACGATTACAACACCAATGTTGATCTAAATACATTTGAAGAAGACTTGTCTCTATGATTACGGAATAATATATAAAGACACTTATTTTCAGTGAATTACCCAAACGTTTTTTTTTGATTATAAGATACTTATTTTAATTTACAACGAACTATAGTTAGTGTATTGTATAGCTAAAATATTTTCCTACCTTTGTCAAAGAGTTATTTGACCAAGCAGCATATCAAAGCAAACCAACGTGTTTAGCTCGTTACTTATCCATTACCTGTTGAGATTTTTCCAATTGCAAGTTGCTTAAAATGAGCCAAATAATTAAAAAGCTCACGATTGTGGCGAAACGCTATCGGTAAAACTACATATGAGAAAAGAACAATCCACAAACTTCAATCTTCAGAGCCGTCATCTATTACAATAATTTCAAGACTAATAAATTTTGATTTTATTGAGGTAATACATTCATTTATAAATCCTCCCGTATTATACATAGGTATAATAATATATATTTCTATGCTCATAGTTTTAGGGATAATGTACCGAATTCGTCTGCAAATGTGATATAATCAGTTCCTATTGAGTTGAGGCATTCTTGAGTTATTATCTTTTTCTGTAGTGCAACATTCAAGTGCTGTTTTATATGATTGTTTAGGTTTATGCGAAGCTGCTCCGTTTTCTGTAGCAATGCTTCATAGAAGTGAATGGGGCGTGGAATGATATATGTCAGTACGATAATTTCAACAATATTCAATTCGGAAGATGGTTTGAAAAAATAGAATTTTGCGGCATCCTCAATTCCATATATATTTGGGGCGAATTCAATCATGTTCAGGTATATTTCTAATATATCATGTTTGCTCACATGATAATAATTTTCCATTAGCAGAGTCAAGATTGTCTCTTCTATTTTCCGACACATTGTTCGTTTTCCATTAAGCAGGGCATTTTTGATTAATTGCATGCTAATAGTGCTACCTCCCCGTCCTAATGCTTTCTGATTAATGTTTGCCCTGAGAGTTAATCCCATTAATATCGGACTGATTCCTTTATGCAATTCAAAAGAAGGGTCTTCTGTACAAATGACTGTACGGCGGATGATTTCCGAGATTTCCTCATATCGTTTATAATCTTTTGCAAGATGGTTGCATCTGCTTAGCTCATTGATGATGTAATCCTTTGAAATTATATAGTTATTGGGATATACTGTCAGTGAATCATATTGAAATATGGAGCTCAGTTTAGGGTATGGAGATTCATTGTCATATTTGTAATAACATAGAATTGTTATTGACGAATCGGAATATATCGTTCTCATAAAATGAGACAAGATATGTTCGCTGAACAGCCATTTGTATTTATCAATTGACAGATGTTCTGCTTTAATAAAAAAATCACTACTATTTGAATTTCTGATAACCTTAAATGATAACGGTATTTTTTGGCTTAAGATTGCGTCACAGGAAATATTCTTTAGGTGTTTGTCACACGAAACATTGCATTCTATCATTTCTATGTTGAAATCTTTATCGGATAGATGCTCGCATGTTATGGTGGCATCCTTGCACGCTACATCCAAGTCGATTCTTTTGCGAAACAAGGCTTTTATCTCAATCTTTAAATGCAAAGATTTGATAAATGCTTTTGCACTACATAACTGTATGCTAGCATTTTTAAACGTGAGTCCTTTCTTAAAAGATATATCATCGATATTAATTTCAATTCCTTTTTTCAATGCATATTTTGATATGCTGTCTGCAAGAGTTCTTTTCAAGATGTTCATGGTATCATGTTTTGCGTCTTATAAAGTTGTTCTTTTGATATCTTTTTATGCAATTCTGTATTGAATCCGCTATTCTTTCCCCGTGGATGAGACAAGTGGAACAGTACATTTTTGCTGCGGTAAATCTTTAAGCCGTGATTCATAAATCGGATATATCGGTCGAAATCATCGTCACCCCATCCATAGTAAGCTTCATTCTCTCCACCTATAGACATAAACTTCTGTCGGTTCATCATGACGGATCCACCAACCAAAATATGTTCAGACATTCTGTTCATTTTGTTAATGTTGCGTACTAAGACTGTCTCATCTTGCTTTTTAAAATATAATGTGCGAAGAATTTCAGATGTATCAAGGCAGACACCATTATAAGGCAAAGCAATATCCGTATTTCCTTTTCGCAGCTCTTTGAGACATTCGTTTATAGCTGCACTCTCTACAATGGTATCGGCATCCCATATTGCGACAAAAGGGGTATTGAATGTTTCCAGCATCCGATTAAAGTACCATGTTTTATATAGAATTGGGTCATTATCCTCAACAAATTCGTATCTGATGCTGCTCCCTAACAACTCCCTCAATATTCCGTTGCAATGACGGTCTGCCTCAAGCAGATAGATATTGGTGTCAAAATGACTTTGCAAATGCCGTATAACGGCAATCACGTTCTCTAATCTTGCTATGGAATCCGTCCGGATGAGAATTAGAATTGTAATATCAGTAGCCTTTTGCTTCATTCAATTTCCTCCTTTCATTTTGTCTTGTTCCATCATATCATAAGCCAAGACTACGCCACATATCCCATTATATAATCCCAAATGAGAGCGTTGATATGCTTTGTTTCCTGCAAGAATTTTCCATTCTGGTGAATCGTCTATGAATGTCATAATCTGCGTCCTATATTCATTCATGTTTCCCGAATACTCGTTAATCCGTCTAAACATGAAGTAAAGGCTTGCCACGCCATTGTTGATATATATGCTCTTACAGCCCATCTCCTTCGTAAAGATGTAATTCACATCAATATTGTTAAATAGTAGAGAACGATATTGTTTCCACTCCTCTTGGAATGTTCCATGAGTTAACAAGGCATCAATTCCGCAAAGTAAATAAAGCCTGTTGGCGTGTATTCTGGGAATAGTTGAAAGAATGATGGGTGATAATTCTCTCATCATTCTTTCAATTCGTCGCCTACAAAGATTCAGTGAAAGTAAATAATCCATAATAAAGATCACTTGTGGCAGCATATAATCTAATGAATAAAACAAAGGTTCACTTATACTTTGCGGTTCAATCCGCTTATATACGCCATTCACGGTTTGCGTGATAAGACTTCTATATAAATATTCAGTTTCACTTCCTTTTTCCTGAACTTCCCATCTGATAGCCAAATAGTACAAGATGTGAATCAATGAAGTCAGTTCATACCCTTCGTTATATTTCTCAAAAGCTAATTGTTTGAAGACTCTGTCGTCAATTTCTTGTGCGACGGTGTTAATGTCTCCAGTTATATACTGACAATTAATAAAATGATTGATAGCTAATCCTGCCCCACAAAGCCCGTCAGATACTTGGATATTACCATGCATGGATGACAATTCTTCATTGGCAGCCTTTAGCAGTTCGCGTGCTTTTTCAGTATATCCTGCATGGAACAGATATAGACATATCCCCATTTTTCCGTTAAACAATCCGGGGGAAATGGATACGTTTGTATCTGTTATGCTGTTATTTATAAAAGTCCTATTCATGGTGTGAATACATTAGTCAGCTCTTTGCAAGATTTTCTGGTTTCCACTCTTGCTTTTAAAATTTGTCTTTATGGAATTGAAAGTGTAGCGCAGCGTAAAGTTCACGCCGCGTGTATCATATCGGTTACGCCGCCAATACTCCGTATCGTCGTAGTTGTTGGTCCAATAAGGCGTTACACTTCTGGCAAATAAATCTTGCCCTTGAATGGAAACATACAGTTTGTTTTTGAAGAACCGGGCGGATATGCCTGCATTACTATTGAGGGTATAGCCCATTTTCTTAGTACCGTCTCTCCATGGGGACATATAATGTGTATTGGCAAAAATCTCAAAATTGCGATAGAAATTATAGCTGATGTTTCCGCCAAGATTGGTATGTAGATTCTTGTATAAAGTTTCTTTTCCTAAATATGGATATTTAATGTAGTCACCTGTCAAATAGCCATAAGCAGAAAAGTTTAGTTTGTCTAATATCAAAGAGTATTGTATGCCAATATCCCAACTTTGCGAATAGTTGATGTTCTCTGGTTTGTTAATCAAAATGTTCGAATTAGTATCATTATGTCCATAAATAGAGACAATCGGGTTGGCTATGTAATAGTATGATGCACTTAATGTTAAGTTGGAAATATTGGCTGTCAACGACAATGTGTTTGTAAATGACGGCTTCAACAGTGGGTTCCCAGTCCAGTAGTGTAGGGAGTCTTCGTAGCTTACTATTGGGCTTAATTGGTTGAATGAGGGTCGTCTGATGCTTCTACGATAACTGATAGAATAGACTACTCCATCCTTATGCTTGTAGGCAATCCTTACATTAGGAAACAGGTTGGAGTAGGTCTTATTCAGGGTGGTGCTCTCGCCGTTCTCCATTGCTTTTGTATCGGTATAATCATATTCATAGCGTAACCCTAAAGATACATTGAATTTTCCCCATCCGCGGTTAAATGTTCCGTAGGTAGCCAACCATTGGTTTGTACGATCGATGCTCTGAGGCACTTCACCGATTGTTGAGCCGGAATTATTGTCTGTATTTCCCGCTTCTATGCCTATCTGTTCGTTGTCCTTCTTACCAATTTTGAACGAATAGTCACCATTGAAGGTGTAAATCTTGTAGTCTGTCGAGTTAATAGTCGGGGTCAAATATATTTTGTTAGTATTCAGGTTCGCCTCCTTGATTTCGTTGGAGATATCATTATTTCGATATGCATAGTCAGCTATCAGTGTCAGTGCAGAATTATCGTTGCGATTCCATGTATAGCTAGCCGACGCGCTGTGATATTTCCTATTTTCTGTTTCTTCTGAAGTTTCTTTTTTGGGTGTAATGGTTCCGTTGTTGTTTATGTTTATGTCGCTGAAAGCATTCTTTTCTACGTTTGTAAAAAAGCCGGAATATTGAATGCCTAATGTGCTCTTGGGAGAAAAGGCGAAATTCAACCCACCAAATGCCATATAAGTATCCATATCTGTACCATATCCTCCTTTCGAACCATTCCTGAAGATATTGTCAGCACTGTGTGTAATGGTAGTCATATATTCATTATACGATTGTTGTTCCGATTTCCGATATGTGAAGGAGGCATTTCCTGATACAATTCCGCTTTTACCCGAAAGATTAATACTTGGGCTTTCTGTATATCTTCTTGTTATGTCCAAAGAGTTGCTAACTATTGCACCAATATAATCCTTCAACAGTTTTTTCAGATAAATCTTCACTACGGCATTTGTCCCATTCTTGTATCGCGCGTCTGGTTCTTTGATAACCTCTATCTTGTTAACATCGGTCGAAGAAAGCGCAGATAGTTCCGACTTGTCTGTAATCTTCCGGTCATTTATATAGATGATAGGTTCGCCTGCTCCTGTTCCTGCTACTGATATGTCACTTTCGTTCGTAACGATGATGCCGGGTGTCCATTTCAGCATATCTACCAGGTTGCCTGCATCTCCTATATGAGTTCCCTGAATATTTCGTACTGTATAGTCGGCTCCATTATACTCTATTTCACTTTTCTTAGCTTTTACCACCACTTCTTCTAGTTGTACTGTCTTTCTATAAAGAATTATGTCACCCAAGTTATTGGTAGCAGGTTGAAGTTTCTTTTGGATTTGATATGTCTCATAGCCGTCTGAAGAAATAACCAACCGGACATCTCCCAGAGAATCTAAAACAATCTTAAAGTTTGGGTCATAGAATGATCCTGTCACTGTTCTTGTAGAGCCAGGGTACTCTACTTTTACTCTATAGATAATGTCTTCATTATCTGCTGAAATCACTTTCCCCGTGATTTTATTCTGAGCAAATATAGGAAAACATAGGCTTATGATAAATGCTATAACGTATAACTTTTTCATATCCCATTATTTTCTTGATTGTTACATGCCTTTCCAATTATTGTGGAAAGGTTCGCTTTTATGAAAGGACATAATGAAATACTTTTACCGGAAGCTTTTGAGGCTCTATCTATAGGGCATCCTCCTCCACATATAGGTAAAATCGCGCAATTCGAGCACTCAATATCATCAAACGGATCATTGCTTAATGCTAATTTTGCCATTTTTGAAATGCTGATTGAATAGTTTTTAATGTTTCCTATGCTTTGGGATTTATCACCGATATGTTCCAGACATTTATAGATATTTCCATCAGGCCCTATCATCAAATTTCCACTATGTCTTAATGGACACGACAAATGTAAATGTGGAATAGGAATATTTTCATGTAAAACTTTTGTTCTAAATTCAAAGTATTCATCTTCAGATAAGCATTTGGTACAACCTTTAAAATCAGTTCTATTCTTCACTGAGTTATTTAATATCGTTAATTGATTAGTAGTGATATACTTATCGTATTTTGTTGTCAATGAACCAACTAATTCTAAATATGAATTGATATTATCTTTATCAATATTTATCTTTAATACAACATGAATAGATGTATTTTCTAATAATTTTGTTACATTGGAGAGTATTACATCAAATGTCCCCATCTTATTTTTAAAAAAACGTTTCTGATTATGTTCCAATCTTTCTCCATCAAGTGTTATTTGTATGCTACTTAAATTTAATGAGGGCAATTTATCAATTATATTGTCACTAAAAAGTGTTCCATTTGTTATCATAGATGCGCGAAAATGGACATTGTTGTCAGCTAAATTATTGCTTAAATCGACAATTCTGTTAAAGCACAATAATGGTTCTCCTCCAAACCATGTAATATGAATATTTTTATCTTTCTTAGATATAATGTATTTAATAATGGAATCAGACACTTCTTGATCCATATATTCTTTATGCTTGTTACCTTCTTCGAAACAATAAGGGCAGCATAAATTGCAATCGGTCGTAGGAGCTATTGTTAGATGTAATCCACTATTCTCAAAGAGTTTTTTATAATAAATATATTTGTAAGTTAAGAGCTCATCTTTATCATCTTCAACAAGGAAGCCTTCTTTACAAAGAATATTTTCATATTCCTTGATTTTATTTTTAGGTATTTTTAATAAAGCACCACTTAAGGAATTATAAATAAGCAAATTATCTATTTTTTCCACGACTGTGTTAAATTTTGAATGTTTCATAACATCTTTATATAATTTCAACCAAAATAGTAATTTCAGAAAAAGAATGTATCAAAAAAGTAGAGCCATGAATAACGCTAACCATCTTATGACACATTCTCTTAAAATTAGAGATTAGTATCCTCCAGAACATATTACGTAACTGGACGTACCGCAACTCTCATAGTAGTTATTACACCAATAACCGCCGAAGATTTCACCTAGCTCATCTTCATTCAGAAGATTTGCATTGTCATTCATACCAGTTCTAAGCAACTGGATTTCGTCATTTTTCAGACTTTCTTTTTCATTCTTCATGTCTCTAAATTTTAATTGTTAATAATCATGTTTGTTTATATCGACGTCTAATAAACTCATCTTGATATAATCTGCTTTAATGGATTGATAAACTTCAATATCAACGGATGCGCGGCTATAATCACCTCCACGTTGGCAGTCATTTCTGCAATAGGTTTAATGTAACTTCCATAATTGGTTGTTATTCCGTGAATATTGATGTTTATAGGATACGCACCGTCTTGCAGATGGGTATCGATTCCTGTTATCGTACCGGTCAAATGCCCGAATTCGGTTTCTGGATAACAGTCCAATTTTATAATAACCCTTTGTCCGATTTCTATTTTTCCAAAACTTTTACTTGGTGCCATAGCTGTTGCTATAAACTGATTATTCGAGTAGTGCACCATAGCTGTTGTTACAATCTTATCCTGATATGTAACGAAACAGCTCATGATAAGTAAGGTTACGAATGTCACAAATATGACCACATTGCCCCGTCTGATAATCCATGGTGGAATCTTACCAACAATTTCATTGGTTTCAGCACTGTAATATGTATGATTGGTAATTGGCATAATCTTAATTTCCTAATTCAAGCTGGTTTTTAATCAATTCGTAGTAAGCTCCTCTACGTGCTATTAATTGTTCGTGATTACCTTGCTCTACAATACAGCCTTGATCCAAAACTACTATATTGTCAGCATTACGTACAGTACTCAAACGGTGAGCCACAATAACAACAGTTTTGTCTTGAAAAAAAGAATGAAGTTGCTCCATAATAAAGCGTTCATTGTTGGCATCAAGCGAATTGGTAGCTTCGTCAAAGAAAATGTAATCGGCATCTTTATAGATGGCACGTGCTATTAGGATACGTTGCTTCTGTCCCGTACTCAACCCATGTCCTTCCGGCCCAATCTTTGTATTATATCCCATAGGGAGAGACTCAATGAAAAAATCGATATTTGCACGCTGGGCTGCGTTTCTTATCCGCTCCATATACGGGTCTTCGTCTGATATGCTAATGTTGTTGGCTATGGTATCAGAGAAAATGAATCCATCCTGCATTACCACGCCACAGTTTTTGCGCCACCGGCTGATGCTGTAATTAGCAAACGGTTTTCCATCCAATGAAATGGTACCTTCGCACGGTTGATAAAATCCAAGAAGCATTTTCAGGAGTGTTGTTTTCCCACTTCCACTTGCACCAACAATAGCCGTTATCCGTTTGGCTGGAATATGCAGCGTGAGCTTATTAATGACTTTCGGTGAACGGAGACCATCATACTGATAAGAAATGCTTTGCAGATTGATTTCTGCAAAGCAGGGTATTTCTTGTATTTTTGAGTCAAGAAGGTTTTCCTCATTGTCTTTCTCGTGAATTTCGCTCATGCGCTCCATGCTGATCCGTGCATCTTGCAGAGACTGCATAAAGGTGATGAACTGCTGTAACGGAGCGTTCAGTTGGCCAATGATGTACTGCAAGGCTACCATTGCGCCGAGAGTTATGTTTCCATTAACCACTGCTTTGGCTGCAAGAAATGAAATAATGATATTTTTGGATTGGTCGATTAGAGTTCCACCTATGTCTTGCACTTGTCCGAGGGTAAGGCTGTGGGTGCTTATTCGGAACAGTTTGGCTTGAATATGCTCCCATTCCCAACGTTTCTGGCGTTCGCAATTATTAAGTTTGATGTCCTGCATTCCGTTGACTAATTGGATGAGGTTACTTTGATTGCTTGAAGCTTCTTGGAATTGCATATAGTCAAGTTTACGTCGACGCTTCATAAATGCTTGAATCCAACAAAGGTAAGCTATACTTCCAATTAAAAAGACTATTAGAATGGTTGCGTTGTAACTTGACATGATGATGCCATAGATGAAAAAGGTCACCACTGCCATTGTTGTGCTAATCAATGAACCGGTAAGGAATGACTGGATACGGCTGTAGTCCCGAATACGTTGTAATATGTCACCCACATTCTTGGAATCAAAGAATGCTATGGGAAGCAGCATTAGCTTGTTCAGGAAATCGGAAATCAATGAGATACTTATGCGGGTGGTGATATGCAACATCAGCCAACTACGTATCATATTGTTTCCCATCTGTCCAACAACAAGAAACAATTGGGCTATAAGAACCATCACCACAAAGCTGATATTACTTGTCCCAATACCAGTATCGACTACAGACTGAGTGAGGAATGGGAAAATCATACTGATAATACTTGCCGTGAACATGGCAAGTGCCACTTGGATAATATAACTCTTGTAGGGGCGCAAGTATTTAATCAAGTCCCATAACTGGATATGCTTTTCCGTATCTCCTTCTTCCTGATAAAATTCCGGCTTGGGGGCAAGCAGCAGAGTCACTCCTCGGTTCTTCTTATCCGAACCTTGTTCGGCTATCTGAAGCCAAGATTTGAGGAATAGCGTAGCAGGATATTCCAAAAGTCCTTCTGCAGGATCGGAAACATAAACTTTTTGTTCACCACGTTTCTTCTTGATATCATATACAACAATAAAATGAGACTGATTCCAATGCACAATGCAAGGTAACATAACATCATTTTGCAATTGTTCCCATGTAATTTTAGTTCCGATGGTACGGAATCCGATGGCTTCGGCTGCGTCACTGATACCGCGAAGTGAAACTCCATTTCGCGTTATGTGGCACAACTCACGCATTGTCTGCTGCGAGAAGTAACGCCCGTAATACTTTGAGATGATTTGTAGGCATGTTGCCCCACAATCCATTCCGTCAAATTGTATGTAATTTGGGAAACTCATTATTTTTATAAATAGAAAAATCTATAATATTTTTTTCGTCTGATATTCAATTCTGTTTGGTAGTTTAGTTATCCGTTTCTATATAATAGTATAAGGCAGACACAAATAACGATAATATTGTTGAAGTGGAGAATGGCTCCGTTAGATAAGTCTATTGCTGTCTCTTGCAGGTTCTCTAAAGGAATATCCGAATAAATCCGGATGATATTACAGTCATGAATTGCAGGGGGAGGATATGTAATGAAGCGTAGTTCTTTGTTTAATTCCCTTTCTTGTAACTTTATAGTTCTTTCTTTTTTTAAAAGAGAAAGAAAGCCCATACTGATAAATAGTAGTGCAACAAGTCGTTTCATAACAATAGTAGTTTGATTTCTTTGTTACGAAGGTAAAGTACTTTCCTATTTTAGCAAAGGGATTGAGTACGATGTTTGTACGATTCAGATGTGCTGTGTACGGTAATAGTACGATCATAGTATGATGGCAGTACGGCAAATGTTTAAAAGTTCTGTATGAAGTGATCCCATAGGTCTGGCGTACCAGGCTGATTATGAGTTTTTTCGTATAGTTTCTTGCGGGAAGAAGTGATGGCTTGCTTGGAGTGTGCGGTCAGCTTGGCAATGCCCATGGGGGGAATAGCTATCTTTATTAACACGCAGATGTGTAATTCATGCTTACTAATAATTGGATAGAGGGTTTGCAAGTGTCTGGTAAAATTATTATAGGTTCGGTTTATGGCTACAATCAATTCTTCCCAGTCTTTGGGGGTAATCTTTTGTTTTTCAGAAATATTTTCAGAGTTAGGCATTCCTGCTATATGATAAAAGTCTTTGTATATTTGTGACTCCCTGAATGCTGTTTCTGATAAAGCTTGTATTTTTTGTTTGGTTTCTATCTGTTTATTAGTCAGTTCGAGCAACTCTTTTTCTGCCTCTTGCAAATTCTTTTCCAATTCATCTTTTTGACTTTCGGTATTTTGCAATTTTTCTTTTAATTTCTCTATGCGCTTCTCGTTTTCAGCGATGAATTGCCGGCTACTGCGATATTGTTCGTCCGCAATTTCTTTCAGTTTTTCTTGCTGCCGCTCTGCCTGTATCTTTCTTTGTTTTTTTCGCTGCCGATAAATAATGCTGGATGCAAAAATGATTATTAGGATGATAATGATACTTGCTGAAAGAACCACAATCCAAACTTTCTGCTTCTGGGCAATGTCTTCAAGGCGATGATTTTCTTTTTCCCGGAGCTGATAATTATACAAAGCGTTCACTTTTCGAACAGCTTCTGTATCACTTGCTTTTTGCAGGCTATCTGTGTAGGCAAGATATTTGTCCATATAACTAAGTGCTTCCGCAAGCCTCCCCTGTTGGCGGGCTATTTTGCTTAATCCTTTATAACCGCCTTGTTTGTCGTAATAGTAACCGCCTTGATTATCGTAAGAGTTGCCAGTGGAAAGCAATTTAGTATAGTAGTACTGTGCGGAGTCTATTTTACCCGTTTCATAGTATAAATTGGCAAGAACAGTATAGTAAGATGCTGGATGACTCTTTGGTGTATGGGCAACTTGTAGGGCTGCAAATGCTTTCCCGTACTCGCCCAAATGTCTATAAAAGCTGGCTATTTCTTGGTTAACGGTACTAACTAAATGTGCATCGTTAATTTTTTTGGCCATTTGCCCTGCTTTCTTATAATAATATGAGGTACTGTCCACATTGTTCAGTTGGGTATATGCTCTGCCTATGTTGCGCAAATTATAAACAATGAGTGTGCTATCCCTGGATAGTTTTGTGTACTGATAGGCTCCTTTGAAAACATCGAGCGCTTTGTCATAAATGCGTTGGTATAGATATAACACGCCAATCTGATTATATATCATACTGACAAGCCGATAGTTTGTACTCTCTTTCGAGACTTCTATCGCTTTTTGTAAGTAGGCCAGTGCTTGTGGTGCATCTCCCAAATCAATATACACCCGCCCTGCATAGTAATATGCTTCTGCCAGGTGCTCCTTATCCTTTTTATCCTCATAATAACTCAGCACCTGCTTGATGAGGCTATCCGAAGTATGAGCAATGCATGCTTTGTCTTTTGCTTTTATGATTAGCAATTGGTAATATATTTGTGTAGCCTCCGGTTCTTTTGCGATGCTGTTCTTCAGTTGTTCTAATAGCACGAGGGCACTGTCCGGGCAGCTATTTGCTAAAGAATCTGCCACTTGCATAGTTCTTGGATAAGGCTTGTTGCCACAAGCACAGAAACAGATCGATAATAGTGTAAAGAGTAACAGCTTGATTATTTTCATACCCACATATGTATGTTATGTAAGTTGGCGGCGTTACCGCCAACTTCCCTATTAAGAACTTACGTGCGACTTTCACCGCATACAGCTCCGATAATTCAAAATTTAATTCTCACAAAAGTACATGATAATATTCAGATTCTCACACTTGGAAATAAAAATGTAGAAATTACTTTTGTTATCATTTGTAAATCAATCCCCACCTTGTCTTATCTTATTAGCGTATAATTAAAAAAGGTTTATCCGACTAATGCATAGTTTTTTCGTGCAAGCTTCGGACTTTTAGTTTAAAAAACTCTTTATCTCTATATCCATATGCTTGTCTTTTCATAGTTTTGATTTTGTTATTAATACCTTGCTATTGGTCCTGTTGATATTCTAAAATCGTACCATGCAAGAATGCCTGTTCTGTGAGCCAATAATGTATTAGCAAACTTTTTGATTTTTTGTAAGGTGGTACACATTGCTTTTTCCACCCATTGAATCAGAAAGACTTTTGCTTTCTCTTTAGATGATATTGATTCCGCAATTCTTTAAGCTACTCCTTCAAATAGTATGCTTCAGCCAAATGACGTAATAACGAAAGCAGCCCAATCTGCTGATATTGTTATTAATGCCGCTAATGTTGACCATCTTGGTGCAGTAATAACACTTGTCACGGCACTTGAACACAGTGGAAAACTATTAATTCATACCAGTGGTTCTTCTGTTGTTGCCGACCATGCTGACGGAGCATACGGAGCAGAGCCATTGGCAGAAGATGACTTTTTTGAGCCTGTTCCTTTCAGACGTGCCCGTGTTGATATGAATCGCTATGTAAGGCAAGCGGCCATTGATAAGGGAATCCGCACTATTGTTATATGCCCGTCTATGATTTATGGAGAAGGTAAGGGGGCGCAGGTTAATAGTGATCAAATTCCGAAGTTAATAGATATAGCAAAACATATTGGTGCAGGCCCATATTTTGGTGCAGGTCTTAACAGATATTCAAATGTTTATATAGATGATTTGATTGATCTCTATATACTTGCAATAGAGAAAGCACCCGGCGGATCGTTTTTCTTTGCTGAAAATGGCTCTAATTCCTTCATCGAAATAGCTAAAATGATTAGCAACTATTTGGGACTGGATGGAAAAATTACAGATCTGACAGTTGAGCACGTAATAAATGATTATGGGGAAGGGGCGCGTTTAGGCGTGACTTCAAATAGTATGGTAAAATCTATAAATGCCCGGTTGTTTGGTTGGCATCCTCACGGCCCGTCTCTTGAAAAGTATTTAGAAAATAAACAAGTAAGTTAATATTAACTGAGAATGTATAGTGGCATTATTAATTGGTGGTTATTTATCACTAATTATTAAGCCACTATAATATTAGTACAGATACTTCATTTCAAAAAATTCCTGAGCAAAGAATTCCTTTCTCAGTTTAAGACCAAAGAAGATATAAATAACTTTATGAAGTAGCTCCATGCTCAAATTTTGGAACAGATGTTTGTTCTTTTTTCTGGATGGTTGTTCTCGTTTGCTGTTTCCAGCTTTTTTAAAAGCAATTTCTTAATTGTATAGCTTATAAGTTGTTCTTACCACCTTGAATTCAGTTCGTCTGTTCATGGCATTACAAATCTCTTGTTGTTCTTTGGGAAGTTTTAAAATATACTCTTCGGTCAAAATATCTCCTTCTTTTAAGAAAGGTAGACTTTTGGCGAGTCGCTTATTGATCACTTTTGGACCGCTTTTACCATATCCTTTGGCTGTGAGCCTTTCTTTTTCAATTCCCCCTTTAATGAGAAACTTAACAACAGACTCGGCCCGATGTTGCGATAGTCGTTCATTGTAGGCATCAGTTCCTTTATAATCGCAATGAGCACTCAGTTCAATCGTTACATTTGGATTATCATTCAGTAACTTGATTAGTTCCTGAAGCGCCTTAGTTGATTCTTCGGTTAATGTTGCTTTATCAAATTCGTAAAAGATATTTTCGATGAGAACTGGACGCGTAATAGATGCCAGTGGAAATTCTAACTCATAATCTTTGTTTTCGCTCACTGTGTCAGTTGCCAGTTCTTGCTTGAAATTTAGATAGCCACGACAGTTGGCTAGCATTACGTAACTTTGTCCTCTATTCAATTTTTGAGTAAATGAGCCGTCACCTTTCATGCTGACTTTTAGATTTGTTCCATCTTTACCCACAATACTGACCGTTGCCTCAGGCAGTGCATCTCCTTCTTTATCATACACCCAACCAGTTACTGTATACGTTAATTCTGGAAGTTCAAAGGTGTAAATGTGATCCCAACCGCGAGCATCTCCTCGGTTAGAACTAAAAAAACCTCGTTGATGTTCCGGTTCAAAAGTCATTCCAAAATCATCACCCGGAGAATTCACAGGTGACTTCATATTTTCAATCTTCCAATTTCCGTCTTTATCTTGTTGAGCATGAAAAATATCCAAACCTCCCATTCCCGGATGTCCATCGGAAGAAAAATATAAATCTCCATTCTCCTGCATGGTTGGGAATAGCTCATCTCCTGCAGTATTGATAACATCTCCTAAATTTTCCACAGCACCAAAACCTGTATTTGAAACAGGTACTCGCCAAATATCTTTGCCACCATATCCTCCTGGCATATCTGACGTGAAATATAAAAAATGACCATCTGGTGAAATAGCGGGGTGAGCTACGGAAGATAAGGAGTCTTTGATAATCACACATTTCTGTGCGGCTCCCCAGTTGGCACCTGTTCGTTGTGATACATAGATTTCAGCATAGACAGGCGAGGTTGGTTCTACCCGGCAACGGGTGAAGTACATTGTTTTTCCATCCGCGCTAAACGAACAAGCACCGTCTTCAAATTCCGTGTTTACTTCCGATTCCATAATCTCCGGTTGTTGCCAAGACTTCTTTTCATTCTTTTTAGCCATAAAAATATCTGCGCTCTTCATCCCGGTGATACCATTTAAATTAGTTCCTTTAGCTTGGTCTCGCGTAGAAGTAAGATAGATCTGTTCCGTCTCTTTGCCTGTATACATAGGTGAGTAATCGCAGCGGCGGGAATTAAAGAGTGAAAACTTTTGCACGACATATCGTGTGGGATTTTTTTTCCATTCCTGAGCTAGTGTACAAGATTTCAGCCCATTCTGAGCTAAGATATCTTTTGGTTTGTACGATAAGAAAAGTTCGTAATTTTTGCTGGCAGCCTTGTAGTCTGCACTTTTTCGTTCAGCTTCGGCTAGATAAAAGAAAGCAATGCTATCTGGATATTTATAACGAATAGCATTCATATAGGCACCTCTGGCACGAATGGAGTAATTGGTCAGTCGGTAGCAGTCGGCCATTTTGTAGGATATTTCTCCTCTTTTCTTTCGTTCTTTGGGAGAAATGCGAGCATAGGCCTTTTTATAATATTTAGCCGCATCATAATATTCTCCCAAAGCATAGCTCTGGTTACCTTTCTTTAAACTGCTTTCCCATCCGCAGGATTGGAGTAAAAGCAGCACGCAAAAGAGTAGAAGGGCACTGAGAATTTGTTTCATTATAAATTAAGATAGCTATGTTATAATAACTCTATTATTATCTGTTTATTGTTACACCTATTTGTAAAGTCATTAAAACCCTTTTCTGAAAGAACATCCTGCTTTCCATTCCGAACAGCCGTAGGCAGTATTTCCTTTTATAATCACTCCTTTGCCGCAAAGTGGGCAAGGTTTGCCAACCAACTCGTCTTTTTGTCCTTCTAATGGAAGTGTCTTTTCTTTTTTTGCTTTTGGAACTGTAAGCTTTCGTTCACGCTTTTTCACCTCTTCCTTCACCTCTTCTTTCACCATTTCCTGAATGGTGATATGCCTATTTGTTTTATCGGACAAAACATTACTTACAATCTCTGTAACCATTTTTTTTAGTTCTTCCAGAAATGTAATTGCCTGATAATTCTTTTTCTCAATCTCCCGTAACTTCTTTTCCCACATACCTGTAAGTTCGGCAGATTTTAAAAGCTCCTCATGAATAATCTGAATCAATTCCACTCCGGTAGAAGTGGCAATCAGGTTTTTCTTTTCCTTACGGATATAGTTTCGTTTGAATAACGTTTCAATAACGGCAGCTCGCGTAGAAGGACGACCAATGCCATTTTCTTTCAATGCATCACGAAGTTCATCATTATCCACCAGTTTACCTGCTGTTTCCATGGCACGTAACAGAGTTGCTTCCGTAAATGGCTTGGGGGGTTGGGTCCATTTCTCGTTTAAGTCCGGTTGATGAGGGCCGCTTTCTCCTTTGGTAAAAGCAGGAAGCATGCGCTCCTCATCGTCTTTTTCTTCCGATTGCTCTTTGGCAAAGACGATTCGCCATCCGGGTTCCAATATTTGCTTACCATTCACCTTGAATTCAATCTTTTCAACTTCACCTAGTACCGTTGTTGTGGATACTTTACAGTCAGGATAGAACACGGCAATAAATCGCCGGGCTACCATGTCAAAGACTCTTCTCTCCATATCAGTCAGGTTCATGGGATGTACTCCGGTGGGAATAATTGCATGGTGATCCGTGACTTTTGCAGTGTCAAATACCTTTTTTGACTTTGTAAGCTTTTTCCCTTCCAGTGGAGCAGTTAAGGTTACATAGTCTTTTATTCCTTTTAATATAGCAGGACATTTTGGATAAATGTCATCGCTTAGGAAAGTGGTATCTACACGCGGATAAGTGGTGACCTTCTTCTCATAAAGAGATTGAATCAATTTGAGTGTCTCGTCAGCTGAATAACCATATTTCTTATTACATTCTACTTGTAAAGAGGTCAGGTCGAATAATCGGGGAGCATATTCTACTCCCTTTTTAGCCGAGACATCCGTAATTGTAAAATCAGCGTATTTCACTTTTTCCAGAAATTCATATCCTTCTTCCTTAGAAATGAACTTCCCTTTGGTGGCTGAAAAAGTAGTTTCCCGATAGACTGTTTTGAGTTCCCAGTAAGGTTCCGGTTTAAAATTTTCTATTTCAAGCTGACGGTTTACTATAAGTGCCAAAGTAGGAGTCTGTACCCGTCCAATGGACAAAACCTGCTTATTTTGTCCGTACTTTAAAGTATATAATCGGGTAGCATTCATTCCTAAAGTCCAGTCGCCAATGGCACGGGAAAGTCCCGCTTCATAGAGAGACTGAAACTCAGACTGGTCTTTTAATTTGCTAAAACCTTCCCGGATAGATTCTTCTGTGAGCGAAGAAATCCATAATCTTTTCACTGGACATTTTACTCCTGCTTTTTGCATTACCCACCGCTGAATTAATTCTCCTTCTTGTCCCGCATCACCACAGTTAATGATCTCATCTGCCTGAGACATTAAGTGTTCTATGGTTTTGAATTGTTTTTCAATAGAAGGTGATTCTATTAATTTGATCCCAAAATGAGGTGGAATCATAGGTAGACTTGTCAAACTCCACTTTTTCCATTCGGGACTATATTCATGTGGCTCTTTTAGTGTGCATAAGTGCCCGAATGTCCAGGTAACTTGATATCCGTTACCTTCTATGTATCCGTCTTTCTTGTTCTTTGCACCTAGAATATCGGCTATATCCCTTGCAACACTGGGCTTTTCGGCAATGCAAACTATCATATTTTTTCTTTTATTTAAGAATACAAAGGTAACTATTTAGTAAGATAAGAACAATAGAGCAGACTTTTTTATGAGAACAAGAATGTATTTATAGTTAATAACGGTTAAAAATACAATCAAATGATAGGATTACATTAAATTTGAAAGTTATTAATAACTAATTTTCTCAAGGATAAATATTATGGTTCTTTCAAATTTGCTTGATTCTCAGGAGAAGTTGTCTCTTTCGGCATTGAAAATTGCTCGTTTAAAAAAGAATGTTATCCAACGACTCATGCTTGAAGAAGGCACAACCATTGCTGAGCTTTGTAAAGAAAATGAATTTAGTGTACCTACTGTGACAAAGGTTGTGGGTGAGCTCATTGAGGAAGGAATCGCTTTTGAAAAAGGGAAAATAGACACTGCTGGTGGCCGGCGTCCTTCCATCTATGGAATAAATCCAAATTCTGCGTTCTTTTTGGGCGTAGATGTTAGGCGTGATTGCGTTAGCATTGGCTTACAAAACTTCAAAAATGAGTTTATCAAACTTTCTACCCGAATAGATTATATACTAAAGAACACTTTGGAATCATTAGATGGCCTTTGTCGGATTATTAACCAATCTATAGAGCAATCAGGATTGGATAGGAATAAGATATTGGGAGCATGTGTTGCTTTGAGCGGACGAACAAACTCGGCCAAAGGATATAGTGATAGTTATTTCTCTTCTGAAAGTGAACCATTGAGTAAGCTTATTGAAAATAGAATAAATATAAAGACTTTTATAGAAAACGATTCCCGAGCGATGGCTTATGGTGAGTATTATTGTGGAGCAGGTGCTGGAGAAAAGGATGTAATCTACATAAATCTTAGTTGGGGATTTGGTATCTCAATGATTTGCAATGGCATGCTGTATTATGGGATGTCCGGATATTCGGGAGAATACGGTCATAGTCCAGTTCTGGATAATCAGATTATCTGCCAATGTGGTAAAAAAGGATGTTTGGAAACAGAAATCTCCGGTCAGGCTCTCATTCGTCGTTTTAGAGAAAAGCTGGCAGGTGGCTCCACTTCTATGGTGACCAATAATAAGAAAGTAGAAGACATTGATATGTATGACATTATCCGTGCTGCTGTGCAATATGAAGATCTTTTTGCTATTGAGATTATAGAAGAGGTAGGAGATAAATTGGGTCATTATCTGTCTCTGCTTTTAAATATTTTCAATCCCGAACTGGTTATACTTGGCGGAGACTTAGCGGCTGCGGGCTCTTACTTAAAGCTGCCAATGGAAACGGCTCTTCGTAAATATTCCCTGAATCTTGTATTGCAAAATATGAAGTTGAAAATGGCAGAATTAGGAGATAAAGCAGGGGTGGTTGGAGCATGTTATATTCTCCGTGACCGATTGTTTGATATGATCTGATCTTTTTTATTGCTGTCCGGTAAAACTTTAAAAATCATAAAGAACCATCCGAATCGCCTATAGAATGGCGATTCGTAATGCTCTTTTAGAAAGTAAGCCCTCTTAATCAAAGAGTGTTGGTTCCGGAGGTGATAAATTGGACTGATT
>JAATGU010000062.1 GCA_015654535.1 Bacteroidales bacterium | reverse complement strand
GCATAGTGAAAAAGCTACTTTAGTGGTGACCTTCATTGGCTATCAGGCTCAAGAAGTAAATGTCAATACAAAAGACAAGATACATGATATTATGATGACTGAGAATGTAACCTCACTGGATGAGGTCGTAGTAACAGGCTACGGTACTCAGCGTAAAATATCCGTTGTTGGTTCGCAAACTACGTTAAAGATGGGCGATTTGAAAGTGCCGGTATCAAATTTAACTTCGGTTTTAGCGGGCCGTATTTCAGGTGTGGTCGCTGTGCAAAGAACTGGCGAACCGGGACATGATGACGCTGATATCTGGATTCGTGGTATTGCTTCTTTGTCAGGTGCTAATTCTAAACCATTGATTTTAGTTGATGGAGTAGAAAGAACTTTTAGCAATCTGCCTCCAGAGGACATCGAATCCTTTACTGTGTTGAAAGATGCGTCTGCTACAGCTGTTTATGGTATCCGGGGAGCAAACGGTGTAATCATTATCAAAACGAAACCAGGAAAACCTGGCAAACCTCAGTTCTCAGTGGATTATTATGAGGGCGTTACCCGTTTAACAAAAAAAGTAAAATTGGCAAATGCATATCAATATATGGATGCTGCCAACGAAGCTTATAAAGAGCAAAGTGGTGAAGATTACTATTCTTCAGCATATATTGACGCTACAAAAAAAGCTCATGGTCTATTGCCAAATGATAATCCTACCATGTACAATCAGTACCTTTATCCTGCGGTAGATTGGATGAAAGAAGTATTCAAAGACTGGGGACATAACAGAAGAGCGAATGTCAGCGTACGTGGTGGTGCACCTAAAGCATCATATTATGTGTCTTTGAGTTATTATGATGAATCTGGTTTAACACAAGATTCTAAAATGGAGGATTATAATCAATCTACAAACTTCCGCCGTTATAATTTCGCTTCCAATCTTAATTTGAAACCTAGCGAAACTACTACTATTGATATAGGAGTCAATGGTAATCTTACCGACGGTAATTATCCTGCTATTTCTTCTACAGATATTTTCTCCGCTTGTATGGAAATTAACCCTGTATATATGCCTTTAATGATGCCTGATGGAACTGTTCCGGGTATACAGATCAATGGTGGTTTCCGCAACCCTTATGCCGATCTTACTCGTAGAGGTTATAGAAATGAGTTTACTAATACGATCAACACCAATATACGTGTTACTCAAGACCTGGGTTTCTGGAAGTGGAGTAAAGGATTAAATGTCAGTGCTTTGGTTGCGTTCGACGCTTATAACTATTTGGATGAGAATATGGGCAAACGTGAATCCACATATTGGTTTGATGGTTCTAGAGATCCTGCTACCGGTCTTTGGCTAAATGATGTATATGATGAAAATGGGAACTATAAGACAAAAGAAACTTATGAAGGTTCCAGTTCACTTGGTTTCGGTAAGACTAACTATAATACGCGTAGTTCTTATTTCGAGGCATCTTTGAACTATGACCATGTATTTAATGAGGTACACCGTGTAGGAGCTTTGCTTTTGTTTAATACAAAAGTGAATAGTACATCGAAAGATGTAAATGACCTTTACGCGGCATTACCTAGCAAGACATTAGGTATTGCAGGACGTTTAACATATTCATATAACGACTGTTATTTTGCAGAATTTAATGTGGGTCGTAACGGTTCCGACTCATTCGAAGCTTCACATCGTTATGGAACATTTCCCGCCTTTGGTATTGGTTGGGCTCCTTCAAATGAAAATTGGTGGAATCCCGTCAAACCCTACATTTCTTTCTTAAAGATTAGATATACCGATGGTAAAGTAGGTAGCGATAGAGACGTAAACGGAGACCAACGTTACATGTTCCTTACCTATATAGGAGGAGCAAGTGGTTATAACTTTGGGAATTGGTCTGGTGAAGATGGGTTGGCTATCAGCCATTATGGTGTAAACGTAGGCTGGTCAGTTTCTCACAAACAAGATCTAGGTTTCGACGTTAAATTTTTAAAGGATAGACTTTCTTTTAATGTAGATTTGTTCAAAGAACATCGTACAGATATATTCCTTCATCGGGCCACGATTCCTGAATATGCCGGTTTAACCACTATGCCTTATGGCAACCTTGGTGTGGTAGATAATAAAGGGATTGATGTACAAATGGAATATAACCAGAAATTAGCTAAAAATACTTTTCTAACTCTTCGTGGTAATTTAACATGGAATAAAAGTAAAATTATTGAAGATGACGAAGCTCCGCAACCATACTCATGGATGGAAACACGTGGCACAAGTATAAATTCTCGTTGGGGGTGGATTGCCGAAGGTCTTTTTACCAGTGAAGATGAAATCAAAACTCATGCAGCACAATTTGGTGAAACATATTCCGGCCAGCTTTCAAAGATTGGTGATATCAAATATAAAGATTTGAACGGTGATAATCAAATTAATGATTATGATAAATGTCGTATCGGTCACGGTGATGTGCCTGCATTAACCTATGGATTTGGTGCTGATTTGCAAGTAGGCAATTTCTCTATTGGAGCGCTATTTCAAGGTACTGCTGACGCTGACCGCTTAATTGAAGGTTCAAGTATCCGTCCGTTTAACAGTACTTCTTCTTTGGATAACTTATTTGATAATATCGGTGACCGCTGGTCAGCAGATAATCCTACCAATCAGGACGTATTCTATCCTCGACTACATTGGGGTGAAAGTGCCAATACAAATAATAATGTGGCAAGTACTTGGTGGCAAAAGGATGTAAGTTTTCTCCGCCTGAAACAGATGAGCATAGCTTACAATTTACCTAGCAAATGGACTGAGAAAGCATTTATAAAGAATGCACAGATTTACTGTATGGGTACTAATCTGCTTACATTCTCTAAGTTCAAATTATGGGATCCTGAATTAGATACGAATAATGGTACAAAGTATCCTAATATCAGTACTATTTCTCTTGGTTTGAAATTTAATTTCTAATGCCTAACCTAAAAATATTAATATACAATGAATCATAAATTTAAAATAGGAGTTTTACTTGTAGGGTTTGGTTTTAGTTTAACTGCATGTAATGACTTCTTTGATATTATTCCAATGGATAACATCATCACATTGGACATGACTTTTACTGATAGAACTAAAACAGATCAATTTCTTACAAACGTTTATTCGTTTGTTCCGGATGAACATGGGCAGCGTGATGGATGCAACAATGGTACGGCTGGAATTTGGACAGGAGCTTCTTCCGAAGCAAAATTCAGCTGGGATTTTGTCCGTTCAAATGCATGGACCATGGGTACAGTAGATCCCTCTACCGACTGGGTAAGTAAGCTTTGGGACCAATACTATATGGGTATCGCCCGTGCAGGTATATTTATTAATAATGTAGATCGCTGTACATCGATGGATGCTAGTGTACGTAAAACAAGAAAAGCCGAAGCCCGTGCCTTGCGTGCTTATTACTATTATCAACTACTAAGAGTTTACGGTCCTGTAGTTTTGTTGGGTGATAATGTTTTAAACGCTGATACTCCTCTTAGTGATATGATAAAGGCCCGCAATAGCGTAGATGAATGTGTGGATTTTATTACTTCCGAATTTGATTTAGCTGCTGAAGATCTATCCGTAAACAACTATGGTACTGCTGAGGCAGGACGGATGAACCAAGGTATCTGTAAAGCGCTGAAAGCTCAATGTTTACTATTGGCTGCAAGCCCTTTGTATAATGGTAATACAGATTATGCGAATATGAAAAATGCAGATGGAAAGCAGCTTATCTCACAGACATATGATGCCACCAAATGGGAAACAGCTCGCAAAGCCTATAAAGAGTTCTTTGATAAATATGGAGATCAATATGAATTAGTGAAAGCTTACACTTCAGATGGTAAACTGGATCCTTGGTTATCATTGCGCAATTTGCAAGTAACTCAGAGCTTGAATAAAGAAATGATTTTATACCGTGAAGTAGATAATAATGGCTTTTATTATGAATTGACTCCTTATCATAGCGATGCACCCGATGCAACCTATAAAGGTGGTGGAGGTAAAGCTGCCACTCAGGAATTAGTCGATCTGTATTTTACAGATAAAGGTTTGCCTATCGATCAAGACCCCAGTTATAATCAGTATACAGGGGTGCCAAAGATGGCTAATTTGCAGACCACGGATTACAAAGACCCACACAATTCTGCCCGAACTTTAGTGGTAGGTGCCAATGCTGTACTAAAGCAATGGGCGCATAGGGAGCCTCGTTTTTATACGGATATAACCTTTAATGGAGATGTTTGGGTGAGAACGGCAAAAGCAGTTACCACGTGGACTTATTACAATGGTAATTCAGGGCTCAAAGTTGCAGCAATCGATTGTTCAAAGACAGGTTATGTGGCTCGTAAATCCATGCCCGATGGTAGCTGGAAAGATGGTAAACATGCCGTTATGTTACTTCGTTTAGCTGAAATGTATTTAAGCTATGCAGAAGTTCTTAACGAGTGTGGTTACAGAGATGATGCCATCGCTTATGTAAATATGGTTAGAGTACGTGCGGGAGTGCCTTCTTACGGCAATGATGGTAGTGTGGATGAAAGTGGCAATACGGTGATACCTTATTCTGATACATATGAGGACGTTCGTAATCGTATCCGTAGGGAACGCGCCGTAGAGTTATCATTTGAAAGTGTTCGTTACTTTGATGTACATCGCTGGAAGGTAGCCGATATGACTGTAGGTGATGGTTGGGTTTATCCTACGTATCATGAAGGTGGTGAAGGTGGAGCAATGTATGGTCTGAACGTAGCAAAGGATATTCCATTAAATTTCTATGAAAAGAAATCGTTTGAGAATCGCGTATTTGACAAAAAGAGCTACTTCTTCCCTATACCACAGGCAGAGGTGAGACGTAATAATTTAATGATTCAGAATACTGGCTGGACAGTAGAAGATACAAAATAGTAACATTTGAAAACAGAGTAGCGAATTAAATTGCTACTCTGTTTTTAAAACAAGATATGTTTTCAATAGGAATTATTTATTTGCTAAATATGAAAAAACTAGAATTAGCTCTTATATACTTATTTATAAATATCTGCACAGTGATGGCTGTCCAGAAAAAAGATTATGTAGATTATGTTAATCCGCTGATGGGAACTGATTCTAAACAGTCTCTTTCAAATGGTAACACCTATCCTGCCATAGCAGTACCTTGGGGTATGAACTTTTGGATGCCACAGACGGGAAAGATGGGAGACGGTTGGGCGTATACATATAATTCAGATAAAATAAGGGGTTTTAAACAAACACATCAACCAAGTCCGTGGATTAATGATTACGGACAATTTTCCATTATGCCTATGACAGGAAAATTAGAGGTGGATGAAGATAAACGTGCGTCATGGTTCTCTCATAAAGCGGAGATATCCACGCCTTATTATTATAGTGTGTATCTTGCTGAATACGATGTAACAACAGAAATAACACCAACGGAAAGATGTGCTTCCTTTTGTTTCACATTTCCACAAAATCAGAATTCATATGTTGTTATAGATGCCTTTGACAGAGGTTCCTACATAAAAATAATCCCGGAAGAGAATAAGATAATAGGTTATAACACTCGTAACTCGGGTGGAGTACACGAGAACTTTAGAAATTATTTTGTGATTTATTTTGATAAATCGTTCACCTTTAAAAAAGTTTGGAGTGGCGATAAATTGATAGATGAAGTTTTAGAATTGAAAGACAATCATGTAGGAGCGGCGATTGGTTTTGCCACTAAAAGAGGTGAAAAAGTACATGCTAAAGTAGCTTCTTCATTTATCAGCCTTGAACAGGCTGAGACTAATTTGAAAGAATTATCCGGAAAATCATTCAATAGGGTAAAACAAGATGCAAAAGAGCAATGGAACAATGTATTGGGAAGAATTGATATAGATAGTTCTAACGAGAAACAACTTAGTACGTTCTACTCTTGTCTTTATCGCTCTACTCTCTTTCCTCACCGTTTTTATGAAGTAGATAATCAGGGAAAGGTTGTTCACTATAGTCCTTTTAATGGAAAAATATTACCAGGCTACTTATTTACAGGTACTGGTTTTTGGGACACTTTCAGATGTTTATTTCCGTTATTAAATTTGGTTTATCCGGATATGTCCCAGAAGATGCAGGCCGGGTTGTTGAATACTTATTCAGAGAGTGGGTTTTTCCCCGAGTGGTCTAGTCCGGGACATCGGGATTGTATGATAGGCAATAACTCTGCTTCAGTGGTAGCAGATGCTTACTTGAAGGGAGTCAGCACAATTGATGCTAATAAAATGTACCAAGGATTACTTTCAGGAGCTAATAGTGTACATCCTCAAATTTCTTCTACTGGTCGTTTGGGATATCAATATTATAATAAATTAGGATATGTACCTTATAATGTAGGCATTAAAGAGAATGCTGCCCGTACATTGGAATATGCTTATGACGACTGGTGTATTTATCAAATGGGTAAAAAATTGGGCCGTCCACAAAAGGAACTGAATTTGTATCGTCAGCGCAGTTTAAACTATCGTAATGTTTTTGATCAGGAAACAAAGTTGATGCGTGGACGCAATGAAGATGGAACTTTTGAAACTCCTTTTAATCCTTTTAAATGGGGCGATGCCTTTACTGAAGGGAATAGTTGGCACTATACATGGTCTGTCTTTCACGATGTACAGGGGCTTATTGATTTGATGGGAGGCAAAAAGATTTTTGTTTCCATGCTTGATTCTGTATTCAAGTTACCTCCCGTTTTTGACAGCAGTTATTATCACTCCATCATTCACGAAATTCGTGAGATGCAGGTAATTAATATGGGTAACTATGCACATGGTAACCAACCCATTCAACATATGATTTACCTTTATAACTATGTAGGTGAGCCTTGGAAAACTCAATATTGGACTCGTGAAGTGATGAATAGACTTTACTTCGCAACTCCTGATGGTTATTGTGGTGACGAAGACAATGGGCAAACTTCCGCTTGGTATGTTTTTTCTGCATTGGGTTTCTATCCAGTTTGTCCCGGAACAGATCAATACGTATTAGGTGCTCCGTTATTTAAAAAAGCCACGATTCATCTAACTAATGGAAAGGACGTAGAACTATCGGCACCTAAAAACGGTCCTGAAAATAAATATATTAAGACGATGACTCTTAATGGAAAGAATTATACTAAAAATTATCTAAATTACTCTGTGTTGGAGAATGGCGCTAAAATACAATTTGAGATGTCGGATATCCCTGCAAAACAACGGGGAATATTGATGTCGGATGCACCTTATTCACTCTCTGTAGCAGAAAAAATTAAATAGTGCTCAAATCGAATAATCTTTTTAATTAATACAAGAATTAATGAAAATGAAGATAGTAAAGAGTTTAATAATATGCTTTTGCCTTATGTTAGGTGAAATCAGTTGCAAAGCTTTCGCTTATGAGGCGGGCATAAATAATAATTTGCGTGCTCCGGCGTATCCGTTAATCACCATTGATCCCTATACTTCGGGTTGGTCATTCACTGATCATCTTTATGATAGTTCTGTGCGCCACTGGACTGGTAAGGAACGCCAGCTTACAGGAGCAGTGCTTGTAGATGGAAAAAACTACCGATTTATGGGACTGGAGAATGTTCCTATGAGCATGATTGTTTCCACTTCCGAAGGTGAGAATTGGAAGGGCACATATACCACAGTGAAACCGGAGGGCGATTGGAGCAAATTGCAATATAATGACTCCAAATGGTTACAAGGTAAAGGTGCTTTTGGTTCAGTGGGGCGATTAAAAGCTACTACTTCCTGGAGAACTTCTGATATCTGGGTGAGAAGAATCGTGAATATTTCAAAGGCTGATCTCAGCCGGGAGCTTTATTTAGAATATTCTCATGATGATGGAGTTGAAATCTTTATTAATGGTCAGGAGGTAATCAATACAGGAAATTCTTGTAAAGCGAATGAGATGTTGAAACTTTCAGAAGGTATAAAGAAACTGCTCGTTCCGGGGAAAAATATAATCTCTGCTCATTGTCATGATGGTGGTGGTGAGTCTTTTCTTGATTTCGGAATATGGATGCGTAAAGATAATGTGCAGCAATTTAATCATACTGCACAGCAAACTCATGTAAATGTAATGCCTACGCAAACATATTACACATTTAAATGCGGAGGTATTCAGCTTGACCTTATTTTTACTGCTCCTTTGCTGATGAATAATCTGGATCTACTTTCACGTCCTGTGAATTATCTTACTTATCAAGTAAAGTCGATAGATGGCAAGCTGCATGATGTAGTGGTTTACGTAGATGCTACTCCTCAGTGGGCACAAGATAAAATAAATCAACCGATCCAATCCGGTATTGTTAATAATGATAAACTGAATCTATTAAAAACGGGAACAAAATCTCAATCAATCCTTGAAAAGGAAGGGGATGATGTTCGCATCGATTGGGGCTATTTTTATCTCTCTACTCCAAAAGAGAAAAATATCTCTTATGCTATAGGAAATGCCCGTAAAGTAAGGAATGCTTTTTTATCAGGTAAAGCATTGAATAACACATGTGCCGAAAATCTTTTCGGTGATCTTACCTCAAATATGGAAGTACTTGCCATTGTCCATAAAATGGGAAAAGTCGGTGCAAGCATGAAATCAGGATATATAATGCTGGGATATGATGATATTTATCCTATCCAGTATTTTGGTCAGAATCTCCGTCCTTATTGGAATAGAAACGGGGATAAGACCATTATAGATGAACTTCATGCCGCGGCGAGTGACTATTCGTCAGTGATGCAGGAGTGTGCTGAGTTTGATAAATCCATGATGAAAGATGCAATCGCAGCTAGTGGAGATAAGTATGCTGATCTTTGTGCCTTGGCTTACCGTCAAGCGGTCTCAGCACATAAATTGGTTCAAGATAATCAGGGTAATTTGCTCTTTTTTTCTAAAGAAAATTTTAGTAATGGATCTATAGGGACGGTGGATATTTCTTATCCGTCTTCACCTTTGTTCTTGATCTATAATACTAAGTTAGTCAAAGCTTTGATGAATCATATTTATGCTTATAGTGAAAGTGGTAAATGGACAAAACCCTTTGCAGCCCATGATGTAGGAACTTATCCACTAGCCAATGGACAAACTTACGGCGGTGATATGCCTGTGGAGGAAAGCGGGAATATGCTTATTATGAGTGCGGCTGTATGTAAATTGGATAACGACGCAAGTTATGCTGTTCAGCACTGGGAAGTGATGTCTACTTGGGCTAATTATTTATTGGAACATGGCATGGACCCGGATAATCAACTCTGTACAGATGATTTTGCCGGACACTTTGCACATAACACAAACCTCAGTATTAAAGCGATTATGGGTATAGCAAGTTATGGTATTATGGCTCAGATGCTAGGGAAGGATGAGGTTGCACATAAGTATCTTGAAGCTGCAAAGAAGATGGCTGTTATGTGGGAAAAAATGGCAAACGACGGAGATCATTATCGCTTAACATTTGATAAATCGGGCACATGGAGTCAGAAATATAATATGGTGTGGGATAAACTTTTCGAAACGCATCTGTTCGACCAAGCAATTTATGATAAGGAACTGGCTTACTATTTGCGGAAACAAAACAAATATGGTTTACCTCTTGATAACAGAGCTGAATACACTAAATCCGATTGGATAATGTGGACTGCTGCTCTTGCTGATAATAAATCAATCACGAATAAGATAGTTGTTCCTGTTTGGCTTTATGCAAATTATACTCCTTCGCGTGTTCCTTTAAGTGATTGGCACATGACCGATAGTGGCTCACAACGAGGCTTTCAAGCTCGTTCTGTAGTTGGTGGTTATTTTATACTGATGTTAAAAGATAAAATGTTGAAAAAATGAAGATCCTTAATAGAAACAAAATAGCGCAACTTTTTCTTACCATAATATTTATGGGCATTCCTTTTCTTGTTGCAGCCCAGACGCAAATCACGAATGAACAGCAACTACGGGACATTGCTAATGATTTAAATGGCAGCTATATTTTGATGAACGATATTACCTTAACGGGTGATTGGTCTCCGATAGGTAACCGTGCAACTCCTTTTACAGGGGAGTTGGATGGAAACGGACATGTTATCAAGAATCTACACATAACTCTTCCTGCTGGGAATCAGGTTGGTATTTTTGGTGCAGCCCTTCAGGCAGTCATAAAAAAATTAGGTCTTGAGAATGCGGAGGTAGAAGGAGGAAGTGCTACAGATGCAGGTAATGATGTGGGGCTATTTATAGGTGAAGGTACAGGTATAATCCTCACTGAATGTTATGCTGCTGATTTTAAAGTAATTGGTCGTGATCATGTTGCTTCATTGGTAGGAGGAACAAAAAAGGCTAGTACTTCATCCACACGTTCAAGTATTACTAACTGTTATGCAATAGGTACGGTTATTTCTCGGCAATATCAGGCTGGTGGACTTATTGGCACTGCTGAAAATACAGATATTACCGATTGTTATTTTTCCGGCACAGTGGAAGCACAAACCACTGGATCTTCTTATACCGGAGGTATCATGGCGCTAGCTGAAGGGAATATCAATACCATCAGTAATTGTATAGTAATGGCTCCTTATCTGAAAGGTGGAACAGTGGGACGTATAGCAGGTAAAATAGGAGCGGGCTCTTTGTTGCTGACTAATAACTTTGGTAGTTTTGATACCTATTATGATAATGGTTCTGGTTTAATTTCCTGGTCTTCACAAACTAATGATATAGGTTCTTCTTCTCTTAATGGTCAACATTTTAGTAAGATAGACCCAAAAGAGAAATCATTTTTTGCCTATAAAATGCCTAATTGGGATTTGACCAATGTGTGGAAGTTATATACAAAAGATGATAGTAACGATGCAGGCATTTACCCTGTATTAGCTTGGCAACAAGGTAAAGTAAATGTATTTACATTGGGTATTACAGACCAAATCAGTATGAATATTGGTGACGATTACTCTTTTAGAGCCTTTGGTTCGCACGGGCAGTTAATTGACTATGATGAGACGGGTATAAATAACTCTGTTGTATCTTTAACCAAGACGATTCCTTCTTCTTTTACGTCTGATGACGCAACAACAGCTATGGACGCTTATCATAAAGTATTTTATAGCG
>JAATGU010000072.1 GCA_015654535.1 Bacteroidales bacterium | reverse complement strand
TTATCGCCTAACTTTAAGCGTAGTTTATTTGCTAATGATTTTGAGATAAGGACTTCGTTAGAAGAAGACAAATCGGAAAAGGCAGGAACAACCCCCTCAACCAAGTGCTGACGAAAGAAGGTGGGATCGAATTCTTGTCCTACTCCTTTGAGCACCATCCCCTGAAAAGCATTTGCCGTCTTTATCATCCCGGGCTTGGTGGAATACCGCTGCACATGTTTCACTCCCGGAATGGAAGAAAGCACTTTCATAATACTATCTCCACTCACCACCGGACGGGTTTCATAAGACAAGGATGAATCAAAGTTACTCACCTGAATGTGAGAACCAAACCCGATCACTTTGCTTCGGATTTCATTCTTAAAACCAATGACCACTGCTACAGAAACAATCATCACCGCCAGTCCTATTGCAATGCCAAGCATAGCAATACTAACAGCCGGTTTAGAAACTTGTTTACCAACTTCTTTACCGGAGTAGATTCTGCGAGCAATAAAAAGTGAAAGATTCATTTTTACTTTCCTCCCATTAAAAAGGTTAACGACTTATTTTTATGGATCACATATTTAGTTAGCAATACAGGAATAATAAGGCCTGCAAGCACAGCCATGAGTAAAGCAACACCATAAGTCAATGGTGTGAACGCTCCTATTCTCTCATAAACAATTCGCACCGCATAAACGCCTGCCATATGAAGCAAATAAATAGAGGCACTGTATTTTCCAAGACTCAGCAGCCATTTATTTCCTCCCTGCCTAAAAGCGTAAGCAACACAAATAACCAGATAACTGCCGGACAAGCCACACAGAAGGTTCAGTAATCGCTTTGCATATTCGGCTGTGAACCATTCTCTCCCTGAGTAAGCGATACCCAACAGACACATCGCAACAAAAGTATACCTGAAAGAAAGATGAATTTTATCACGATCTGTCAGTAGAAACAAGATCATTCCTCCCCAAAAGTAGATCAGAAAAGAATGAACATAAGACAAATAGAAAAATTCCGGTAATGGCACAAAATATAAAACGATGGAAAGAATACCTAATATAGTAATCCCTCCTTTTATTCTCATGCAAAAGGCTGAAATCAGAAAAACAACAAATAAGGTATACATAAACCAAAGAAAAACAGCCGATCCGCCTACATTTGTATACAAAATTTCAAGAAGATAACGCCCGTCCACCACTCGTTTTACGGATATATAATGTCCTAAAATAAAATTGAGTAGAGCTATCAATGCCGAAATAAAGAAATAGGGAATCATTAAGCGCAAAAACTTTTTCTTTAAAAAAGGAATCAAAGAGATGTCACCCGATTTCTTATTTAAAGACAGTTGAAACAGAAAGCCGGACAGCATCATGAACAAAGGCATGTGGAATGAAAAAATAAGTTCCTTCATTTCCACATAATAAGTAGGCATATAGACCGTGGAAGTAAAGTGACCAACCACAACCAATATAATCCCAAGGGCTTTTGACAGCGTTATATAATCATACTGCTTCATTGAAATATCATCACTCAACTCTTCCCGGATAGACCTCTAAAGCTTTACTAAGAATAAAGAGAGCGCGAGTCAAATCTTCTTTTTTAAGTACATAAGCAATACGTACTTCGTTATAACCCGCCCCCGGAGTGGTATAGAAACCGGAAGCCGGAGCCATAAAGACGGTCTGCCCTTCATATTCAAAATCTGAAAGACACCATGCGCAGAATTTATCTGAATCATCTACCGGAAGCCTTGCCACAGTATAAAAGGCTCCCATTGGAATCGGAGAATAAACTCCGGGAATTTTGTTCAATCCATCAATCAGACATTTACGTCGCTCCACATATTCATCATAAATCTCTCTCTGATATTCCTCAGAAGCATCTAAAGAAGCTTCAGCTGCAATTTGTCCTATTAACGGGGGGCTCAGCCGAGCTTGGCAAAATTTCATAACGGCATCACGAACCTGTTTATTTTTAGTTATTAAAGCGCCAATACGGATACCACATTCAGAATATCTTTTGGAAACTGAATCTATCAGCACCACATTATTCTCAATACCTTCCAGATGGCAGGCTGAAATATAAGGCGACCCCGTATAGATAAATTCACGGTATACTTCATCGGAAAACAAAAACAAATCATATTTTTTTACGATATCCCTGATTTGCTTCATCTCCTTACGAGAATATAAATAACCGGTCGGATTATTCGGGTTACAAATTAAAATACCTTTTGTCCGTTCATTAATCAGTTCTTCAAATTTCTCCACCTTCGGGAGTGAAAAACCTTCTTCAATAGTAGTTGCCACAGTACGGATCACTGCTCCCGCAGAGATAGCAAAGGCCATATAGTTGGCATACGCAGGTTCGGGAACAATGATTTCATCCCCAGGATTGAGACAAGACAAAAAAGCAAAAAGAACCGCTTCCGATCCTCCGGTGGTAACAATAATATCATCCGCAGTTAAATGAATATTAAACTTTTCATAATAATGCGTCAGCTTTTCCCGATAACTTCTGTAGCCTGCACTGGGACTATACTCCAATACAGTGCGATCAATATTACGAATGGCATCAAGCGCCGCTTTAGGGGTTGGAAGATCCGGCTGACCGATATTTAGGTGAAATACATAAATTCCTTTTTGTTTAGCTGCATCAGCTAACGGAGCGAGCTTTCTGATTGGAGAAGCAGGCATTTCATTTCCACGAATGGATATAGTTGGCATACTTTTAAGTATTATAATATTTTCAAATTGAGTTGCAAAGATAGAACTTCATGAGTAACCACGCAAACAAATTGTTAACAAAATGAACTCAGAAATGCATTTGTTAATTATTAGCACTAAAACATAGAGAACATTCATAATCTGCAATAACTCTCAATAGAACAAAAAAAACGCAACCCCATCCGCCACCTATCACGATTCCAACTTAATGCATTGATTTACAGAACTTATTTTTATAAAATGCATATTCATTCATCACTTATCCGTCACTTATGCATCACAAAAAAGTCATTTTTGGGTTCATCTGTCACGATTATCGAGCATTACCCTTAGATTAAAAAGCGCGCAAAGATCGTCAGTACATAATCGATTCGTTTTGTACAAAAGATTGTTTTCTTTTGTACAAAATATATTTTTATCTTGTACAGAATAATACATTCTTTTGTACAAGATAAAATGAATACTTAATATCTAGTTGCGTTAAGAGGCGGTAAAAACAGCTTTTAATCTAAATGAGACTATTTGATGAAAGTATACCGTAAAGAATCCTGCAAAGACTTAAACATCTATTCTTTTTAATATTATGGTCTCCTTTTTACATACAATTTTACAGGTGCACTCATTAGTGCTCCACTATACTTTGGCGATTTTTCATTATATACGAAAAACGCATTTATAACATTATTCCCGTAATAGAAAAAATCCGTTATATATATCGGCATTACAAACAAATAAGTTTCGTTAGGCGATAATTTTTTATATACATTAAATACAGGATTATTTTTAGCCCCAAAGCCACTAAAGTCATAAAACAAAGGATTAACGCTATCCTCATAACGCCCTAATTCTTCCCCATACGGATGATTCATGTAGCACCAAGGATTCGGGAAAAGAATTAGCTCTGTATCAGATACATTTTTTATAGCAATCCTCACATCTATTGTGTCTCCATATAAAACTGTATCTTTTTCAAAAGAAAATTCTATACTGAAATAATCTTTCAATTTGGGTTTCTCTTTCTTTTGCAAAAGCGCACAAGAGG
>JAATGU010000106.1 GCA_015654535.1 Bacteroidales bacterium | reverse complement strand
CGGAACGATTGAACAAACCAATCATTATTATCCCTTCGGAATGACTTTTGGTGAAGGAATCACAGCCTCTGACCAGCGGTACAAGTATAATAATAAGGAGCTTGACCGCATGCATGGGTTGGATTGGTATGATTATGGGGCTAGGCATCTTGATGCTACAATTCCTGTATGGGGTGCGATGGATCCGATGGCGGAGAAATATTATTCTGTTTCACCGTATGTTTATTGTGCTAACAATCCGATTAATCGAATTGATCCAAATGGAATGGATTGGTTTGTGAATAATAATACAGGCGAAGTTTATTATCAAAAGGAATTAACTTCAATAAATAATAAGTATGCAAAAGATCATAGTTTGGGAAAAGCTGATAGTTGGGAAAAATTAGGTGGCAATACTATGTTTGATTCCAAAGATATGAAGTATTCTAATCTAGAAACAATGTATTTGTCTGAAAAGTCAGCATTAGGTTTTATGGATGATCATGGGTACGAAAAGACTGAAAGAGTTTCAATTGAAGAAAAATATGTACAGTCGTGGGAACCAAGGGAACCTGGTGTGGGAAAAGTAACATACAATCATTATGAACTAGCACAAACTGGTAGAAGTGAAATAACATATATGAAACCTGAGCAATTAGACAAAAAAACAAACTTTAGAAAACAAGAACAAAAATATGATTATAATAAGTTTGAAACAGTAAGATATGATTTAACTAAACCATATGGTCAAAGTAATAATAAAACGGCTTATTATTTAAGAAACAAACAATCAGACAACTTTAATACAGGTTTAAGCGCTACTAAATTATTATTTGATTTGTTAAAATTATTTCACAGATGAAAAAGTATTTTATAATAACTAGTCTCATTTTTTTAATCATTGGATGCAATAACAAAAGTAGTAATAAGCAGGAACTTAATTTTGCAAATAGAGATTATCAAAATGAATTGAAGGAAATGCCTTCATATTTAGTTAGTCATTTTCCAAAAAAAATAGAGAGTTTACCTATTACAAGTTTAATTACTGTTGACACAACCAGTCAATGTATTTATTATATGCTTCTTGAATTCAAAAAAGAGAAAGCTCTTTATTTACAGAAAATATTTGAAAAAAAACATCTTGCAAAATATCAATCGTCTGACTCAAATCTGATTTTAATAAAAATAGAATCAATAAGGCATAAATCGAAAGAAAAGATTATTTATAATAAAATAATTATAAATAATAAAACTTATTTCCCTTTACCTTTTTTTGAAACTTATGACTACTCGAAATCAGTAGATATTGTCAAGACGGAAGATGTATATTCAAACAGCACAAAGTGTGGATTATCCAAAGATTTTATAATTTATGTTTTGGATTCGAAACCTGGTCATTATTGGAAAGGACTAACTCCGTTAAATTATATGCCTAACGGTTGGAAAAACGGATATTCAAAAGGAATCTGTATTAACAAAGGAAAAGGTATAATTATTTATTGGGGGTTGATTTGGTAATACACAATAGCATTTTTTTATAAGGATAAAATTGATGTGTATCCATTCTTAACGCGTAATTTGACAAATGATTTATATAGAAGCTATATTGAAGTGTTTTAAATAGCGGTGAGTAATCAGACGGATTATTGCGGTAATGTGATCTATGAAGATGTGGAACTTAGAAAGATGGGAAACAGGTATGGATTCCTATTGTTCCTCCTCCTCCAATTCCTGTTGTAGCATCCAATAACGTACAATCAGTAGCTCAATCTATGGAATTGCTAGTAACAGGAGTAACTAATTTTGTAAGACAGACACTAGATAATTCATTCACAGTGCTAAAAGTTGTAGGTGCTGGCGCGGCATATAGTATTAGTCCTGAATATCAACATCAAAGAGAGCAAGATAAAAGAAATAGAGAAGATCACGATCGTAATCAGGCAAATGTTTCTAAAAGCATTGAAAATAATGTAACAGTGAATATGCCTAATGGTGATCCTACTCCTAAACGGAATGATAAAATAGCGACGGTTGTCTCTGCTATAGGTGCAGGTGCAGAAGTTGTAAGGAGTTTACTTGAGCCGGCAAGCACAAACACAACAAAAAGTATTAACAATGCAGAGAAATCTACACATAAAGAAAATAATAGTAATATAAATTCACCAATGATACAACCAATTGAAAAAGAGAAAAAGATAATAATACCACTTATGCCATGGACAAAATAAGAAACATCGTTAATGTTATAACGATAATAGTTGTTTGCATTTCAATTTTCTTTAGAAAAAAATTACCGATAGTAATTAGTAGCAAGATTGGACTAATTTGTGGTATTTTACTTGTAATAATTATTGTTTTAGAGATATTGAGGAGGAACAAAAAATGAGAAAAAGAATAGATTTTTTCTGTCGATATTCAAATAGAATATTATTATATATATTTTTAGCATATTTTCTATTTTTAGAAGGTCTTAATTGTTTAAATATCGAAATTATAGATGTTTATGGTTTCGTTTTTTTTCTTCTTCTTGGTTTATATTTAGGGAATTTGATTGCTTTAAAGGTTTCTGAATATCAGAGAAAAAATAGAAAATAGGAAGGTAAGAAGTTGATGTTAAAAGCAAAAGTCAAAATGCGCATGAAATATATATTAAATGTTGTATACATATTAGGGTTCCTTAAATTAGTCTCATCTTTTTTTTTTGATGAGTATGTTCCATCATTCCTTAAAACAGGAGTGTTTTCTGCAACTCTTTTGGTATTGATAATTATTTTAGAAGTAATTAATCATAGAAAAAAATGAAAAACAAAGTATTATACAATTTATGTCTTTACTCGCATGTAATTATATATTTGATATTTTGGACATATTTTTCAATTATACTTATATTGTATTTATTTGGTTTTGAACTGAATATTCTTTTATTATCAGTTTTCTTTTTTCTTCTTGGATTATGGTTAGGCAGTAGTTTGTCAATTAGGATTAGAGATAAAATGAAAAAATGGGAGAATAATAAATAGTTAATGAGTAATTGGATTGCAAATTCTGTGCAGGCAGTAAATTCAAGGATAGAAATTCAATATAATTCCTTAGATTTGCCAAGTGCGTTACAGTTTACTGAAGGTCATACCACAGAGTATCTTTATGATGCGACTAGTGTGAAAAGAAGGGTAAAGCAAGTAACCACATCCGAGAATCTGCTGGTTCCCATGGAGAGTACCTTTACCGTTCCCGCCAATAAAGTAGCAGTAAGTATCCAGACGGATTATTGCGGAAATGTGTTCTATGAAAACGGAATTCTTAGTAAGATTTTGACTGATGAAGGTTTTATCACGCTAAGTGGAACAACTTCAACCTGTCATTACTGTTTAAGAGATCATCAGGGAAATAAGAGGGTTGTGTTTAATCAAAGTGGAACGATTGAACAGACCAATCATTATTACCCCTTTGGAATTACCTTTGGTGAAGGAATTGATAATTCTGATCAACGGTATAAGTACAATGGCAAGGAACTTGACCGAATGCACGGGCTGGATTTGTATGATTAATGGTGCACGGCATTATGATCCGGCAGTAGGAAAATGAGGGAGAATGGATTGATGGCGGAAAAATATTATTTTGTTTCACCTTATATGTTTATTTATGTTTATTGTGCGAATAATCCGATTATATTTATTGATTCTGGTGGTGGAGAAAAAAAATAATTGAGACATAATGGTTTTTTTGCAAAATTTTAAAGAAATCAATGACCAACTTTATTCAATGAATGAATTCTGTTATAAATTCAATCGAAGATATTTTGGTGAAAACTTATTTGATAGGCTTATGATAGCCTCGGTTACATACAAAAATCAATTTAGGTAGCACAACGGATAGTCATATTGAATTATTTACTTTGAGCTTATTATTTTACTTTAACTAAAATTTAATACTTTGTTATGAAAAAATATTATATGGTTTGTTTGCAGTTGATGTTGTTGTATTCTTCAAGTGTATTTTGCCAAATGGAGAGTAAACCATTAGTTCATTCACCTCAAACCGCAGATATAATTCGTTTTGATAATACTTCTGTATCTAAGAACTCAGGTAGATTAGATCTTAATGTAAATCTTTTAACATTAGAAGAGGCAGATTTTAAAATTCCAATTAATATAAGCTATAATTCATCTGGCTATATGCCAACCAAAGCTGAAAGCTCGGTTGGACTTAATTGGTCGTTATTAGCAGGAGGAGCAATTTATAGAACTGTAAGAAACATTCCAGATGATTGGGAGACTGAGGAAAATACTGATAGAAAGGGATTTTTATCAATTCTTACTGAGAATGTAAAGCTAGATAAAAATCAGATATTTAATGATCCTAATAAATATATAGAGTTTTGTCTTATAGGAGGTCACTATTTGAAAAATACTAAAATTGAGCCCAATTCAGATATATATAATTTTTCATTTGGTTCTTATTCTGGAAAGTTTACTATAAAATTTGATGGTTCAACAAATGTAGTTTCTTATAGCGGAGGCAAATTTAAAATTGACATAAGCAATTTTGTTGATAAAAAGATAGTTAAAATCATAACAGACAATGGGTATGTATATTTTTTTGGTGGAAGTAAAGACAATATGGAGTATACTTATACTTTTAGGGCAAGTGCAACACTGAATAGGCAAACTATAAGCTCTTACCATCTTTTTAAAATTACTGCTCCAAATGGGAAAGAGTTGAACATAAAATATGCAGAACTTAATGATCAGGCACATTCAGGATTGTCCTATATTTATAACGAACAATTTCTAGATAAAAAAAAGGATTTTATGAAAAACTATGTCATGACGACAAATCAAATATCACATGATGTATTTAGTAAAGATATAGATGTCGATAATTATTCACGAACATATGGGATTACAGAAATTACTACTCCAGTATTTTCAGACACTTATTCATTAACGAAAGTAGCACTAATTAGCGAAATTAAAACAGATTTTCAGACTGTTAAGTTCTTTTATTCAAATAAATCGAATGATTGTAGAATATACGATCCTAATTTGTACGGAGATTTTATTGCATACTGTGGTGCTCAACTTGATTCAATTAATATTTATGACGTCAATTCTAATTTAGTTAAACATGCCCAACTAAATTATAAATATTTTGGAGGGCAATATTCTCGTTACTTTTTAACTGAGATTTCATTACCCTCAAAACTAACATATAAATTTGAATATAACCATTCCATTGAATTTCCAGACCCGCTAACTAGAGATGTTGATTATTGGGGATTTTGGAGAAACAAAGGTGTAAATGAGTATAGGCCTGATTTTGCTTCGATAAAATGGAATAATTTTGATTATATTTTAAAGATGGCTCGTGATGAATCAGCAGAGAATGGCTTTGATTTAGGATTACTAAACAAAATAGTTTTTCCTACTGGCGGTAGTTCCGAGATAATGTATGAACATCATAGCTATTTGAAAAAAATTGATAAAATTACCGATAAGGATTTTCTTGCCAGAGTAGTTGATTGGACAGAGGAATTAAAAGCTGGAGGTGCTAGGGTTAAAAGTATAACAAATACAAATGGTAATATAAAAACAAAGAAGGTATATTTGTATAATAAAAGTGGCATAATAAGTAACTATCCAAGATATGCGGATGGATATGAGATACCCATAGATGGAGCTAATGCTTCAACAATGAATACATATGATAAAGCACCACTTGAAATCTCACGACCAAGAAATGGCGTAAATATTGGATCAAGTGAAATGGATCATATTGCTTATAGCCGTGTAACAGAAACAGCAGTTGAAGGAGAAGACATAGTTCCAGAGAAGATATTTGAATATGTTTCTTCGCCATTATCTGATCTCTCTGGTGAGGTAGTAATTGCCGACAATCTCGAATTCGTTTATCCCAATCAGGAATGGACATTTACAGGGATGCAGGGGGGAGCTAAGCAAGGAAGAGCTACATTCCTTATAAAAAAATATGGGAATGTTGTTTCAACTGTTGAACTTGTAGGTAATCAAGTTATTAATTATAATCCTCCTATAGGTGTAGGCTTTTTTCAAATAGTACTTATAAAGACAGACCCATATATCTGTAGCTTAAAGATACTATTTCCAGAATCAGGTCATGAAATATATAAAGGTTCGTATAAGACAACTTATTTTTCCGATTATGTTACTAATCCAGATAATCAAACAGATGATAAACTTACAACGTATACAGGTAATAGTTATTCAATTTTTGCAAGAAATTCAATGAGAATTCCTCAAAGTCAGCAAAATGAGAGAGGACAAATATTGAGAGAGGAGTATTATAATTCAAGTGGCATACTAATTAGAAAAGACGATTATAAATATAGGGATGATATGAATCGCTTTAATAATTTTGGAATTAATGTGAATACTCTTTATGGACTAATATTCCAAATTAATAAGGATTATTTTTATCCCTACTTTTTGACGGAAAAAACAATTACTTCCTATGATAAAAATGGATATAATCCGATAACAAATAAAGAAACCTATACTTACACAAATGATGGATATCTAAAGGAAAAAATAGTTATCAATTCTAATAATAATGTAAAAAAACAGACATTCAACTATCCTTTTGATAACCCTATAAATGTGCCAGCTAGAATGATAGAAAAGAATATTCTTTCACCTGTTATTGAGGAAAATAATTATGTAAATGATCATTTGTTTTTCAAAAAGGTAACTAATTACTCGCTATCAAATGATATTCCAACTATATCTACAATTGAAAAATCTTATAACAATGGCCCCTTAGAGAACTGGATTACGTTTAACAAATATAACTGTAAAGGTCAACCTATTTATGTAATAAACTCCGATAATAAAAAAACGGTATATATATGGGGATATAATTATCAGTATCTTGTTGCTGAAATTGAAAATGCTACCTGTGAAGCAGTTTCAGCTTTAGTTGGTGATTTGGACTCTTTTGCTTCTGCTTTTGTTCCTAATATGTCTAAAATTGATCAGTTAAGAATATCACTTCCTAACTCTAGCATTACAAGCTATACATATAAGCCTCATGTAGGATTACTTACAAAAAAAGATTCTAAAGGGAATATGATATATTATGAATATGATGTGGATGGCTCATTGAAAACTATCAAAGATAATGATAACAATATAAGATCAAGCTTTAAATATCAATATGTAAATTCAAAAAAATGAATACACATCTATATATGTGGCATAGCAAAGTCATATCTATACTTTTCTCAAAAAATCCCACATTTGTGGTATTGTATCTTAATACTACTTACGTTATCTTTGCAGCCATAAATAATTAGGGATTATGAAAAGAACAATTTTAGCTATCGGGTTATTGGTGTTTGCCTTTACCCTTATGCATGCGCAAGAAAAAACGGTGTTGCGACTCAGTGGTACTACAAATGGAGTGACAACCGGGAAAGTTTACTTGCACAAGTTTATTGATAAATATTATGTGGTTATTGATTCTGCCTGGGTAAAAAAGGGGCAATTCTCCTTTTCCACAAAAACGGTGTTGCCCGAAATTTATGGTATCTCTTTAGATACTAAGGAAAATCCGGAGATGTTGTTTTTGGATAAAAATCAGATTACAGTGGACTTTAATTCGACCAATCAAAATAGAAGTGTTTTGGTGAAGGGTTCCAAGCTGCATACACTTTTTACTGAATACAGAAATCGCGAAGACGTGAAGATTGATGAGTTCATCAAACAGCATCCTTCATCATTAGTCGCTGCTTATGCTTTGTATCGTGATTTTTCATACAGACTTACGCCTTCGGAGCTACAGGCTGATATTAACTTACTTGATCCGGCATTGCATAAAACAAACTATGTGCAGGTATTAAAGAAGCTTATTAAAACATTGGATGTTGTTGCTGTAGGGAAAAGTGCTCCTGAATTCTCGGGAACAACTCCTGAAGGAAATATAGTTAGCCTTTCCAATCGTTTAGGTAAGGGGTATTTATTAATTGATTTTTGGGCGTCATGGTGTCCTCCTTGCAGGAGAGAAAATCCTAATATCGTAAAGACCTTTCAAAAATATAAAGACAAAGGTTTTGATATTTTAGCAATTTCTCTGGATAAGTCGAAAGATAAATGGATTAAAGGTATAAAGGATGATCATCTGGATTGGACTCAGATTTCTGAATTGAAGTTCTGGCAAAGTGAGATCATTGGTAAGTATGGTGTAAGGGCGATCCCTTCAAACTTTTTGGTGGATTCGAAAGGTATCATAGTTGCCAAGAATCTATATGGAGATGATTTGGATCATCTGCTTAATGAACTGTTAAACAAATAGTGTTTTACTCATGTTCCTCTTTTAGGAACAAACGTGTTGTATTGTAATTTATTGTATGATTTTCAGCTTCCCTCAGAATATAGATGCTAAATCTTTTCTGAGGGATATCTGAGAATATTGTTATTCATTAGAAAGAAAAGGTGTCTTTTTTACGGACTTTAAATGTTTCCTATTTTATTGCTTCTCGTCCGTTTCATATATTCAGTCGGTATTTCATTGTAAAATCTTGTAAAGCAGCTTGTGAAATAGGAAGGTGAATTAAAGCCTACTATATAGCAGATATCTGATATATTTCTTGTTGTGTGTTCCATTTGATAGGCTGCCTCCTTTAATCGGATAATACGAATCAGCTCACTTGAAGAATGTCCTACAAGGGTTTTTAATTTGCGGTGAAGAGTCATTCTGCTTACATTTAAACCTTTAGCTATTTTATCTCCGTTTAGATCTACATCTGTTAAATTCCTATTTATAAAATCAATAATATCGTTCAACAACTTCTCATCCAATGAGTTATTTTCAATGTGAATAGTATTGAAATTCTGTCCCTGGAAAAACTTTTGTTTGAACATGTTTCGTGATTCAATTAGTTTTTCAATCCGTACTAATAAATGCTGTGGATGAAACGGTTTTGATATATAAGAGTCAGCTCCTGTTTTTAATCCTTCAATTTTACTCTCAAAATCTGTTTTTGCCGTGAGTAAAATTACTGGTATATGGGACGTTTCAATATCTGATTTTATCTTGTCACAAAGTTCATATCAATCTATCCCTGGCATCATTATATCCGAAATAACAATATGGCATTCTTCTTGCTTAAGTATATATAAAGCATTTTTTCCGTTATTGGCAGTCAGTACTTTATATTTTGTGCTTAACAACCCTTTGATATATTCGCACATATCTTGCTCGTCATCGACCACAAGAATGCAAATGGAATCATTAGGAACAGGGCTGTTTTTATTGACTATTTTTCCCTGTATATCTTCATCTTCTTTTTCTTCAGTTCGAGGCATTTCCAGCTCCTTGTCGTTATAGAAACTTTCTTCCAATGGGATAGATATGATGAATGTGGCTCCATTTCCTACATTATTTTCTGCTTCAATATTGCCATGATGAAGATCTATGAGATTCTTTACCAAATGCAGTCCTATGCCGGTTCCTAGTTTTGTTTGTTCGCTATTGTCACTCTGATAGAAACGCTTAAAAATATTTTGAATGTCCTTCTGAGGTATGCCGCATCCGTTATCTACTACTTTAATAGTGGCCCATATCTTATATTCAATTGTTTTTTGTTCTAGTATAACAGATATAGTGCCTCCATCACCCGTGAATTTATATGCATTTGAAAGTAAATTGAAGAGTGTTTTTTCAATGAAATCACTGTCATAATAGCCTTTTACATTAATTGGTGAACTTGAAAACTTCATAATAAAATGACGTTCCACCCGGAGTCCCTCGAAAGCAGTCGAAATATTCTGTAAGTGCTGGGATAAATTTCCGTATCGTACTTTCAACTTCATTTGTCCCATTTCAGCTTTTCTGAAATCAAGTAGTTGATTGATTAGCAGCATTAGTTTTTTTGCATTCCGTGTGATCAAATCGAGTGTATTACTGATGTCAGGGTAGCTTTTTTGGTCCATACTTTCTAGTGGAGATATGATTAGCGCCAGAGGTGTGCGTAATTCATGGGAAATATTAGTAAAGAATTGTAGCCTAGCCTTATAAATTTCTTCATCTTTCTGTCGTTCGGTCTTTTCAAGCTTTAATTTATGATCGGCACGCATTTTGATAGTGGAAATACGCCATGCAGAATATAAGATACCGATAAAGAGAATGAAATATACTACATGTGCCCAATCTGTATCCCAAAAAGGAGGAATTATTATGATTTTAAGTTCAGAGTAGATAGAAGAATTTTTTTCTTTTACTTTTAGCACATAGGCACCGGGTGCAAGATTCCTAAATGTAACTTCTGGTTCCTTTCCCACATCCATCCAATGATTATCCGATCCCTCTAGATAGTAATAATAGTTAAAGGCTTCTTTTTGGTTATATACAGGTGATGAGAAGGTAATTGTGAAATTGGACTGATTGTAGGCTAATTCTATCTCACGTGTCAACATCATATTATCCTTTAGTGGATTATTTTTAGTGACACCATTAAGCGATTGCCCCGGACGAATTTCTTGCCCATTAATTTTTAGACTGGTGAAATAAACAGGAATCTCTGGAGCTTTCATATCAAGCTTATTGCTGTGTAGTATATTTAAACCATTATAACCTGAAAAATAAAAGGTTATATTACCGTCTGGTTCTTTATAGGCATAGCTCCCTTTAAATTGATTTTCCTGAACGTTGTTTTTCATATTGAACAGTACTGTATTTTTCTTTTTTAAATATAGAATACCCTTTTCCGAAGCGGCTAGTATATTATTGGCACTATCAAGTTCAAAAGTGGGGTAAAAATAATTATCAAGATATGGATCAATACGTTTGAGAACTTTTTTTTGTGATATGGAGAAAAGGAGTATGCCTTTACCTCGTGTACTCATATAGATATTGTCTTTTTTTATTATTATTTTGTGAATGTATTTTGTATCGGTATCCTTATTTAGATAAGAGGTTACTTTATGGCTGTTTCTATCATAGCAAATAATTCCGTCACCATAAGTTCCCATCCATATTTTGCTATCTTTAAAATCTATAGAGCGGATATCGTATCTGTATTTGACCAAGCGGATAAAATCCGTGTTTATTTTCCCGTTTTGCCAGTAACAGAGTCCCTCTTCTGTAGCAATATACATTTTCCCATCATCAGATTCTTTTACGCAGTGTACAATATTACTTGGTAATCCGTTTGCAGCGGATAAATGTTTGAATGATTTGTTGCTGGCTGGTTTTATATCTATACCTTCCCATTGACTTATAATCCAAAGATTGTCGTGGGAGTCATTATATAGATCTAATATATAGTTTGTAGTCAGTCCATTGTCGGAGTTCATGTTATATTTGACGTTCAGATCACGGTCAAGCACATCTATTCCACTATTTGAAAATCCCACAAATAGATCCCCTCGATGATTGCGTACTGAGCAAGTTACATTATTGGATGTAAGTTGCCGGGCATTTGGCCAATTATGTGTTAGAAGTGTAAATTGGTTTTCCTTGCCTTTAATCATATAAATTCCATCTCCATAAGTTCCGACCCAAACATTTTTATCTTTATCAACGAGCAGGGCATCCACCATTGAAAAAGATTTGCCCCAATTATCTCCTTTCAATTTTATTTCATTGATGAACAGATTTTTGTCCCATTTGAATGTGCCAAGATCAATATAACCCAATAAATCAAAGCAACCGAACCATAGGTGCCCGCCGTTATCGGCAAAAATGCGGGAGCATTTCCAATAGCTTCTATTGGAAAATGAAACCTTCTTGAATTTTTTTGTTTTTAAGTTATAGACAAAAATTTTATCAGCAGCGAACCAAATATTTCCTTTTGAATCAGCCGTTATCTGATCTACCCGTGGTGTATTGAAGTGTTCCCAACTTTTATTTTTTATAGAATAGCGAAAGAGTCCGTTCTGTAATGTACCTAACCATAGATTCATTTGCGAATCTTCAAAAATGCTGATTAAATTCTTAAATTTTAAATCTTTTGGTAGAGTAAACGGATTAAATTGTTGCGTTTCGTAATTATAGAAATTGACGCCTTTATCATATGTAGCAATCCAAACGCCCTTATTAAATAGGTCTTTAGCAAAGTGTACTATATCGTTTGAAGATAAATGTCCTTTTGAAGTTTCTTTCATATTTACAACAATCGAATCACTCTGAATCATATAGCGATTGAGTCCGTTTGAAGTAGCAATCCAGATGTTTCCATCCTTATCCTTAAATAGATCTTGCGCATAGTTATGTGAAAGGTATTGGCTTCCTTTACCGAATTTAAAAGAACGGAATTTGCATCCTTGGTAGCAATTCGTACCAAAAGCTGTTCCTATCCAAATAAATCCGTAGTCATCTTGGGTAATGGATAAGACATCGTTACTGATCATCCCATCCGTTATGGAGAAATGAAAGATCTCATTTTTTGAATAATCAACGTCTTTTTGTGCTGCACAACAGGTAGCTATCATGATAGAAGTGATACAGCAGAAAAAGGTGTGTTTGGATAGTATCATTTTTTTTATTTTTTGATCATTGCAAAGATAAAGTTTTTCGCTCATAAATAGACATCCTTTAAGTTATTCTTATACCTGTCTTTTATTAATAAATGAGATCTTATATTCTGATTTATAGTGATCTAACAATCTTATAGTAATAAGATCCTGTTACTCAGTTTATAGCTTTTGGTACAATACTGACAATGATTTCTTAAATGATAGCCTATCTTTACCGCCAGATTCATTTAGGGATCTATATATAATTTGTTTAACTTTAAATATTAAAAAATGAAAAGTAAGTATTACCTCTCATTAATTGGAGCGGTGCTTATGAGCACAGCTATCAAAGGGCAAGACGTGGTTCTTCCGACTGGAATGTTAAAAATTTCTGGAGATTTGGTCTTAACTACAATGGACGAAATTAATCGTGCAAAATGTACAAAACCACTGATCAAAATGGCTGATGGTTCCTTGATTTTTTCAGCAAGAAACGATACTTATGGTGAAGAGTTGTATATCTACAAAGACGGAAATGCATCTCTTATTAAGGACATTGTAACTGGTTCGGGTGGTAGTGATCCCAAGTATATGACTGCCGTTGGAGACAAAGTGTTTTTTACCGCAACTACTACTGATGCCGGTAGTGAATTGTGGGTAACAGATGGTACTGAGAGTGGTACTAAAATTGTGAAGGATATTTATCCTGGTGAGACCGGTTCAACGCCTTTTGGCCTGACAGCTTTTAACGGAAAATGTCTTTTCTTTGCACTTGATGAAGATAGCGAATTGTCTCCTATTATCTCTTCTGAAGCTACAGATGAACATTGGTTGTGGACAAGTGACGGAACTGAAGCTGGAACAACCCGCATTGCCGACGTACCAACCAGAACTGGTATTGATGGAAATTCCGGCTACCTTGTTCCTTGTGGAAACAAAGTGTTTTTTGTAGGATATAATGCGCATGATAACGAAACGCTTTATACTACAGATGGTACTTCTGCCGGTACAGCTGCTGTAATAAATGTAAACCCTGCCACTACTTCACCGGGAAACTTTGCCACAGATGCCGCAGCTATTGACTGGATTACTAACATGAATGATGAGAAAGTGATTTTCCGTGCCAATACCGTGGCTGCGATGGCTAATGGTCAAGATGTAGGTAATGAAATTTGGGTCAGTGATGGAACTGCGTCCGGAACTCATTGGATCGGGAAAGATCTTGCTGCTGGTTCATCAAACGGTGTGCCTAATAATACAGAATTCGCATTCCCTGTATATTATAATGGTAAATGTTATTTCAGGGCTAAAGACGGAGTACATGGATGCGAACCTTGTGTGACCGATTTTACTGCGGAAGGAACACATTATATTTGTGATATTAACCATTGGAATGACGATCCAGCCAGTGATAGTTGGGGACCTGAATTTCCTTATATATGGAATGGCTATATTTTCTGCCAGGCTAACGGTAGTTGGTATGATTCAACTTACAGTTCATCAAATCCTTCTGCTTCTTATCATGATTCAGGTTATTGCCTATGGCGTTACAATCTTGCAGAAAATGGTACGGTGGTTACAGACTGGTTTGCTGCTGTTGATGGCGCTACGAACATAGGCTTCCAATATCAGGCTAATTGGGATGGTGGCACCGAAATCTATTCGGGTAACAACTCGGATAATCCTAAATGGTTCACTTCATGTGGCGGTCGTCTTTATTTCCGTTGTACAGATTCTAGTAGTAATTCTGAATTGTGGGAAATGGATGGGGTAAGTGCCACTCCTAAAAAAGTTGTTGATATGACCGACAATACTGCGCCACATAACCTTTTGGTTGTAGGAGACGTACTCTATTTTGTAACTTCAACTACTTCAACTACCACACAAGCTTTATACAGATATGCTCCAAGTCCATTAACTGGTATTAATTCAGTGAAGACATCTACACTTGCCGCTTATTATAATGCTGCTGCAAGGACTTTAATTGTTAATTCAGATGTTAAGACTATTCGATTGTTCAATACAATAGGTTCTGTAATTGCCACCTATAGCAATACAAAATCTATTTCTGTGGATAATTTAGCTGCCGGCATTTACCTTTATCAAATAATAGGAACTGACGGTCAAACTTATAGTAGTAAGTTCGCTCGTTAATCCTTTTTATATCTAATATCCGCTATAGGCGATTAATTTGTAGTTAAAATGCTATAGCGGATATTTTTTTATTATATCTTAATAAACTCTACAACATGATAATATTTAAGAAGTTCCTCTTCATATTTTGCATTCTCTTAGTTTCGGCTATATCCATGTTTGCGCAGCATACTATCACGGGGTTAGTACAAGATGCACAGACTAAGGAGCCTATTATAGGAGCGTCGGTGGTCGTAAAAGGAACAACAAGAGGGATAATCACCGATCTCAACGGTAAGTTTTCGCTATCTGTTTCGGAAGGAGCCACAATAGCCGTTTCTTTCGTCGGTTACACTTCAAGAACCGTTGCAGTAAATGGAAATAATAATTTAGTTATTGATTTGACCGAAAAATCATTCTCGCTTGACGAGGTTGTTGTCATAGGTTATGGCGTTCAAAAGAAAAGCGACTTGACTGGAGCTGTATCATCTGTAAAAGCAGACGATATTCGCAATATGCCAACTACTAATGTAGCTCAGGCACTTCAAGGCAAAGCAGCCGGTATTGAAATTGTCCAGAATTCAGGCTCTCCGGGGGCATCTACCTCAGTAAAAATTCGTGGTACCGGATCAGTAAACAATACTGATCCTCTTTACATTGTTGATGGTATTCCGTTGGATGACATCAACTTTCTTTCATCCGACGATATTCAAAGTATTGAAATATTAAAAGATGCAGCTTCTTCTGCTATCTATGGTTCACGGGCGGCTAACGGGGTAGTATTGATTACTACAAAATCTGGTTCGGACTCAGCAAAGCCTAAAATTACTGCAAATATATATTCCGGCTGGCAAGAGTGCTGGAAAAAGCCGGACTTAATGTCGAAAGATGATTTTCCATATTTTCAGGATTATGCGGATAATCTCTACACGAAAACCGTACTAGGCTCTGATGGGAAATTGGTCATAAATGATGCTTATAAATCCATGGTTGCAAATGGAACAGATTGGTGGGATGCCGTTGTTCGTAAAGGTTTTATGCAGAAATACGCACTGTCTGTATCAGGAGGATCAAAAAATATGAATTACTATATCAGTGGTAATTATCAATTGACCGACGGTATCATAAAGAATAGTGATTATGATAGAAAAAATTTAGTTGGGAAAGTTAACGCAAATCTTTCTAAGGCGGTTTCAATTGGCCTGAACTTTAATTATGCTAATGAAGCGCGTGATATCATTTATGAGCATGGTGACTATGGTGTTGTTAAGAAGGCTCTGATTTTTAGTCCATTAGCTCCTACCTATAATTCTTATGGAGAATACATTACAGGTACGCCTCTTGAAGTTTTACGTACCCAAACATATGAAAGTAATAAAGATAATTTAGTTGCACAACTTACGCTTGACTGGACAATTGCGAAAAATTTGAAATTCAATACGCGTGCTAGTATTACTTCTTACAATATGAAAGATAAGCATTTTATATTGGGGACAAGTAGTGATATGATTGTTGGAAGTAATAGTTATACTGTGCAGAATGTAAATACCAAGAATACGAACTTTAGCTGGGATAATATTCTATCGTACAATAATACTTTCAATGAAAAACATAACTTTTCTGTGGTACTTGGCCAAACAATGGAAACTAACAGTTATCAAACATCATCAGCTTCAGGCTTAGGTTATGGTGGTTATGAAGAAGGTTACAACGCGTTGAACTTTGCCGGCTACAGTAATTCTGTTTCAGGATATAGCACTGGTTGGAGGTCATTAGGCTTCCTAGGACGTCTGTCTTATGACTATGATGGCAAATATCTGTTTCAAAGTAATTTTCGTGCAGACGCTTCTTCTCGTTTTGCTAAAAACAGATGGGGCTATTTCCCTAGTTTCTCTTTGGGTTGGAAAGTTACAGGTGAAGAATTTATGAAGAATATCGACTGGATTTCATTCTTGAAGTTACGTGGAGGCTGGGGACAGTTGGGTAATAACCGTATCGGAGACAATGTATATGGAACTTACGTACAATCAGCAGGATATTATGTATATGGCGAGACTAGCAAAACTTTGCAACAGGCTATGAGCATTGCACAGATTGGCAATGAAAATGTAACTTGGGAACGCACCCAATCATTTGATTTTGGTTTTGACCTCAATCTTTTCAGCAATAAGTTGACTACTTCTTTTGACTGGTTTACTAAGGATACAAAAGATATGTTATTGTCTGTTCCATTAGCTTACTATAATGGTTATGCATCGATCCCTGTACAAAATGCAGGTAGTGTAAACAATAAAGGTATTGAATTGCAGGTTGCTTGGAAGGACAAAATAGGTAATGTAAAATATGAAGTGGGTGGTAACATAACTCATATTAAAAACAAAGTAACGTCTTTGGGCGAAAATAATGATCCTATATATGGTGGCTATATTTCAGAATTAGGTTATGTGAATAAAACTGTGGTCGGTGCTCCAATTGGTGCATTTTACGGCTGGAAGACAGACGGCATTATTCAGAGCAACGAAGATATTTCTAAATTGCCGACATTTAAGACCGATTATGCATTTGGTCCCGGCGATCGGAAATATGTTGATATTAACGGTGATGGTATTATTGATGATAATGATAAAACTTTTTTGGGTAGTCCGAACCCTACTTTATATTACGGTTTCAATATAAATCTGGAGTATAAAGGTTTTGATCTGAGTATGTCGTTCCAAGGTGTTACGGGAAATAAAATCTATAATGAAACAAAATATTATATGTATTCAGATATAGCAACTGACGGTTATACATCAAATGTATATGCAGATTATTGGGATAAAGTATTTAGGCCAACAAATACGAGTGGAGATTATCGAAGTAATTGGACAGCTAACCCTAAAGGAAATGTACCTACTCCAAACACGAATAGTACTATTACCGGTTTTAATTTCCGTAATTCGGATTTTTACATTGAAGATGGTTCATATCTTCGTTTGAAGAACATTCAGTTAGGATATACTTTTCCAAACAAAATGCTTCAGAAGATACACATAAATTCGTTGCGTATTTACGCATCTGCAACGAACTTGCTCACCTTTACTAAATATTCAGGATTGGATCCGGAAATAGGTAAAACACTCGATCAAGAGGATAATAACCTCTATATGGGAATTGACCAGGGAAAATATCCTCAGGCCAGAACTTATACATTTGGTTTAATCTTTGATTTTTAATACAATGATGAAAAGAAAAATATATTTAGTGGCTTTATTCTTTGTTTCTGCATTCGGATTTACATCATGTAAAGACTATTTTAATGTGGAACCAACAGGAAGTATTTCTGAGGAGGATTATTCATGGCAGGTTAATAACTTGCGTTTAAGCCTAAATGCCGTTTACAATTTGATGCAGTCGTCCGATTATCAGAGAAGTGAGCTGATATTTGGAGAATGCATAAGCGACAACGCATATAATGAACAGGATGATGATGGATCGGAATTATGCCAGTTGCTTAATTTCCAGTTTAATAATGAAAACTCATATATTCTGACTCGTTATGAGGTAAACTATAAAGGCATCAATCTGGCTAATCAGGTAATATCAGCAGTTCCTCAACTCAACTATAATGAGAATTATTCAACGGCCAATGACGAGGTACGATATGTGTTGGGGCAGGCAAAATTATTGCGTGCATTATTTTACTTTAACTTGGTAAAGACTTATGGAGGAGTACCCATCCAGAATGAAAATACCGTTTTAAGTAATGTAGTTAAACCTCGTGTTTCTGCAGACTCAGTGTATACCTACATTGAAAAGGATTTACGGGAAGCATGTCTGTTACTTTACCAGGGAAGATATACTGGGAATTATACAGCTGGTAATGCAGGTACCGGAGCAGGGCAGGCTGGTATTGGTGCTGGTCTTGGTTTGCTCATGAAAGTTTTGGCTTATGAAGCTTCCTCTGGTACCACTCTTCAAAATCCTCAAAGAGAAGAAAAATGGAAAGAGTGTAAAGAAATTGGAGACCTTTTTATAGGTGGTAAAGACCTGACTTATGATCAAATACTGAAGTTCTCCAGTCTATACAAAGATGAGACTTGGGATAGTCTTGTAAAACGTCTGGCTTTAACAGATCAAGCCCCTACATTGACAACTGTTCTTTCAGGAAAAACCATCGCTAATATTCATGGTTTAGTTCAGGATTATGGTGACGTTTTTCGTTTGAGTAATGAGTTTAATAAGGAGTCCTTGCTGGAAATTAACCACTACGATTATTCTAATTCTGGTACAAGTATTGATGAGACCAACTCATTATATATATGCACCACTGAAAATGAATCTCAGACAATTGGTTGTGCTCCCACAAAAGTATTGATTTCTATGAGAGATACGGATCCACGCGGTATATATACTGTCACTTCGGAAACAACTTCCGGCTTCTTCAAAGACAGCAAAGGCAATACTGTAACACTTACGTGGTATAATATTGGTGATGGTTGGGTATTTGATAAATGGATGGTTTATCCTGAAGAAGGAGGTGTTACGCAACGCAATTATTTAGTGATGCGTTATGCTGAAGCTCTTCTTTGGTATGCCGAAGCTTTGAATGAGACAGGAGATCAGACGAATGCTACAACCGTACTCAATAAGTTAAGATCACGCGCTGCTTATTTAATCTCTTCCGCTTGTCCCCAATCTACCTATAATAAATGTACAGCTTGCCCTCTTTACTCTGTTTTACCATATCAGGAAGTAAAGAAAAATATACGTTATGAACGTCAGATTGAGTTGGCTGTTGAATTTGACAGATGGTGGGATATTGTACGATTAGGTACTGTTGCCGAACGCATGGCATGGATGGTCACTAATCAAACTGTAGATAAGAATTCAGGCGCGACTCGCTGGAGAGGTAAATATTTCAAGAAAGGAATCAATGAAATATTTCCGATTCCACAGAAGGAAATTACGATATCCAATGGCGTAATTACACAGAATCCTGGTTATTAATGTTTAAATACAAGGAAAATGAAAAAAATTAAATATATAATCTCGACCATACTTCTATTGCTGATCGCATCTTGTAATAACAATGCTTTCATCGATGATTTATATGTAACTCCCGTAGCAGCTTTTAAAGCGGATGTAAGTACAGCAGAAGTTTTTGTCTCTGTCAATTTTACCAATGAGGGAAGTGGAGAAAAATATGCCATTTATCCCGGTGATGATTCGCATGTATACGGAAAGGTTGGGAACTCCGGATTTGCCACTAATTCAGATGGTTCATATTCGTATGCCTATACTGCGCCAGGTACTTATACGGTTGTTTGGGTTGCCTCTTCCATTAAGGCTAGCGGGGAGGTTGTTCAGAGCGTAGATTCAACTAAAGTGACTGTTGTAGCGACCAATGGTGGTTTATCTGCTTTTTCAATTACAAAGATGCTGAAGATGACTGAATTTGGAAGTAGCTTCTTTTATGAATCCTATGGTGAATTTTCCTCAAACTATATCACTTGTCCGATGCCTTATGTTCTTTGGACAAAGGGAACCTTGAAAAAGGCTATTGGAGTGAAGTTTACACTTGATTCTAGTCTGGCCACTTTATATTGGATCTCAGCATCGGGTAATATAGCATTGACATCAGATGCTACGACTAAGTTCTTAAATTTCTATGAAGGAACAGAATTAGCCTCTCAGACTTTGAAAACCATTACGATTTCAGGCTATGAAACCACTTATGAAGTGGCGGCAGTGCTTATTCCGGAATTTACGACTTTCTCTATCAATGGTGTATCCGGAACCGCAACCCGCGATATTAGTGCATTTAATAAATACAACATGACGGTGGACCTTCCTGATGGAACCGATGTCACAGCTTTGGTACCTACTTTTGTGGTGATGGCCAATGATCAAGATCTGATCAGTGATACAAAGGTGGTTTCTGTTAAAGTCAATGGAGAAAAACAGACTTCAGGTGTGTCTTCTGTAAACTTTACTCAACCAGTGGAATATGATGTGACTTATTACATTACGTCAAAAAGTGGTCATGTATACACCTACAATTGTATTTATCAAGTAACGGTTAAATGAAAGACCCTAAAGTGAAAAAGTATATATTCTTTTTTATACTATTTGTTTTCCGTATAGTTATGGTTCAAAGCCAGAACTATGCAGATTATAAATTTTACTCATCTTATAATTTTGATGACGGTACAGCTGCTGATTTACAGGGAAACACCTCTTTGCATCTAATGAATAATGCGCGAATCTCTACAGACACGGAACGCGGGAAGGTATTGACTTTTAGCGCAGAGGAAAAAGGTTATGCCTATTTTGATCCGGCACCCTACCGTGGTGATACTATTTCTCTGTCATTTTGGTACAAATATCTTTCTACCGATCCGAATCCTACCGGACCATGGAAGCAGATCTTTGAATTCCATAATGCCAGCGATGATAGTAATATTTACTTGATGCCGTTAGATGGTTGGGGTAATAATAAAAGTTGCTTGGTATGTGATACCCACTCATTTAATACTGGCATTTATGAAACACTAGACGGCACTAAACTTAGTGCAGATAATGTATGGCATCATATAGTGGTGGTTATTGCTGGTCAGACTTGGAGCTATTATCTGGATGGTACACTGCAAGCTTCGAAGAAAGTATTTGGTTCATTAAGCGTAGAAGCGCCCAGCCGACTTTACTTTGGGATGAACCCCAATCGTGGTGACTTCCCTATGTCCGGCTCTTATGATGATATAAAGATCTATCATTATCCGTTATCTGCCAGTCAGGTATCTCAATTATATACAGGTAAGAACGTGACTGCTCCTGTTGCTACAAGTTCTTATCCGCTAATCTTTAAATTTAACGGAGATTTAAATGAAAAAAATGATGCCTTGAAATTGACTGGAAGTGGATATACCTTAGTTAATGATGATGATTGTGGCCAAGTGGTTTCTATAAATAATAGTACCAATCTGAATTTTTCCGCCCAACCATTTCCTGCTTCATCTTCCACTATTAATTTTTTATATAAAAAAAATACGTTTGTACAAGGTGATAGTGCCAAATATATTTATCAATGTTCCAATGACTCGTGTAGCTATGGTATTCGGTTGAATGTGTCCGGCTCTAACACTGTTCTTGAATTGGTGACGAAAGTAAATGGAGTAGAGTCTATAAAAACCGGTACTATTTATATGACAGCAGATACGTGGTATGCTGTTTCTATTCTCCACACAATAGGTACTACTGGTGATAAAGGTGTGATGAGGATATATGTGGACGGCAAACAAACCACGGCTGCTTCCAATGTAAAAACGTTTGCGCTTGGCTTTGATAAATGGAGTTTAGGCGGAACTTCGGCTATTCAAAGTGCCGGCGGTTTTTATGACCAACTAGAGGTTTACAATTATGCAATGAGCAGCACGGATATTGTAGGTTATTATTCCACTAATTTATCCCCCGTTTATGTTACGGTGGATTGCGCAAATAAGTATCAGACGATCCGTGATTTTGGTTCTTCTGATGCTTGGTATGCCCAATTAATCGGGAAAAGCTGGCCTGAAAACAAAAAAGAGAAATTGGCGGAATTGCTATTTAGCAAGGATTTTGATGAAAGTGGTAATCCTAAAGGCATTGGGCTGTCGAGTTGGAGATTTAATATCGGTGCAGGTTCGGCAGAACAAGGTGACAATAGTCTCATTAATATAGAGCAACAGCGTACCGAATGTTTCTTAGGAACCGATGGCACCTACGACTGGACAAAACAGAGCGGTCAGCAATGGTTTTTGAAAAAGGCGGTAGAATATGGTGTGGAAGATATAATTGGTTTTACTAATGCTCCTCCTGTGCAGTATAATCGGGGAGGGTATGCCTTCAATAAATCAGGTTTTTGGAATTCTATTTTATTAGCTGATAAATATGATGATTTTGCTCAATTTATATCTAATGTTATTGCGCATTTTGATAGCGAAGGTATTCACTTTGATTATTTCAGTCTGGTAAATGAACCGCAGTATCTTTGGGGACCCTCTGAGGATGGTACTTCTTCTCAAGAGGGAAGCTGCTGGACAAATGCAGAAATAACGAAAGTTATCAAAGCACTGAGCTCTGAGTTTGCGGATCATAACCTTACTACTCGATTATTCGCGGGCGAAGCGGGCAGCATTGGTTCCGCTATCACGCAGATTCCTTCTTTCTGGGGTAATTCGGTGGACTCTCTGAAAATTTACGGATTGTCCAATGTTTCCAACCTCGTGTCTTCACATAGTTACTGGACTGATACGAGCGCGGATGATATTTATTCCAACCGTGTGAAAATGAAAAATGCAATAGAAAGTTGTCCCAATCCGGTAGAGTATTTTCAAACAGAATATAGTCTTTTGGGTAGTGGCTATCAGTGGGGACACTCTGGTGGCACTGTTGGAAGTTTCACCGAAATGGAATGCGGCATTTCATTAGCACGTATACTGCATGCCGATCTGGCTATCGCCAATGCCACTGGTTGGCAGTTTTGGTCCACTTTTGAACCTACAAAACATTCTGGAGAAAGTCGTTTTGCTTTGATAGAAGCTTTGACCCGTAAAGACTTAACAGATGGCGTATATAATGACTGTAAACTACTCTATACCCTAGGACAGTATTCTCGTTTTATACGTCCTGGCATGAAGCATATAGGTTTGACACGTTCGGACAATCTTTCGGACAAAGATGCTCTTGTTTCGCAAATGTTTTCAAGTTACATAAATGAAGAAACCAATCAGGTGGTAGTTGTGGCTGTCAACTCATCTTATGCGGATGCCAGTGTAGCAGTGAATGTAGAGAATCTGAATACTGAAGGAACAATGAAGTTTACTCCCTATGTAACATGCGAGGGTGACGGTAATAATATGAAAGTGCAGGATCCTATTATGGCAGGAGATAAGTTCACATTACCAGCACTGTCGGTTGTGACCTTTGTAGGGACTTTACAAAATACATCGCCCGACGGCATAGATCAGACAAAAGCTCAGGATGTGAAGGTCTATCCAAATCCCGTTGAAGATAATCTGCATATTACTAATGCCGGGGATTATACGATACTACGTATCTATGACCTGATAGGAAAGCAAGTGCTAAGTAAGACTTTTAATAATGATAGTCTTATCGTCTCTTTGTCTTCACTACCAGCAGGTACGTATGTGTTGCAGTTAAGTGACGGACAAAAGAGTGTAACCAAAACCATCATTAAAAAATAATAGTTGATAATATATATAAATTAATTCTTTACGTATGATATTTAGTTGGAAAAGACTTCTCAGCATATTTGCTGTCTGCTTACTTATTCCGATAATAAGCCGGGCAAATCCCGGATTCGGACGGTCTCAGTTATTCGTCAATAATTGGAAGTTTAAATTAGCTTCAGGTCATGAAAATCTGTTGGGAGAGACAACTTATGAGAATTGGCGGGATATTACACTCCCTCACGACTGGTCGGTTGAAGGTCCTTATAGTCCGGATAATGCCAGCGCCACAGGTTATCTGCCTGGAGGCACGGGATGGTATGAAAAGGACTTTACCGTTCCCTTAAACCAGAAAGGTAATAAAGTATGTATTTATTTTGAAGGTGTATATAATCGCAGCACCGTGTATATTAATGGTCATAAAATAGGGGAACGTCCCAATGGTTATATTTCTTTCATGTATGATCTCACTCCTTATATTAATTTCGGAGACAAGAATGAGATCAAAGTACAGGTAGACCATACACGCTATAACGATTCGCGTTGGTATACAGGTTCCGGTATTTATCGGGATGTCTATCTGGTTTATGCTGATCTGGTACATATCTCGCTTTGGGGAATTTTTTGCAATGTGAATCATATTTCCACCAAGAGCGCAGACTTCACAGTCACTACAACTTTAAGAAATGAATCCTTAAAGCAAGCTAAAGTAATTGTGCAACTGGATGTTTTTAGCAAAAAGACGGGAACAAAAGTGGCGTCATCTTCTAAAAAAATAAATCTGGCAGTGAATGATTCTGTGAATTGTGAACAGAATATGTTGGTTAAAAACCCCGAACTTTGGTCCATCGATAATCCCAACTTGTATAATGTGGTTACCAAAGTCTATGTAAATGGTAAATTGACGGAAACAAATGAAACCACTACCGGAGTGCGTCAATTAACCTATGATGCCAATAAGGGCTTTTTTTTGAATGGTGTGAACACAAAACTGAAAGGTGTTTGTATTCATCATGATGCCGGTTGTTTAGGTTCGGCTGTTCCTAAGGAAGTTTGGGCTCGCAGGCTGAGAAATTTAAAAGCCATGGGATGTAATGCTATCCGTTTGAGTCACAATCCACAAGCACCCTACATTTATGATCTTTGTGATGAGATTGGTTTGGTCATGATGGACGAGGCATTTGACGAATGGGAGTATCCCAAAAAAAAATGGGTAAAAGGATGGAATGTGGGCACCCCAAGTTTCGATGGTAACTCTGACTTTTTCAAGGAATGGGGTGAACGCGACTTGAAAGATATGGTGTTACGCGATCGTAACCATCCAAGCGTTATTATGTGGAGCATTGGTAACGAATTAGATTATCCTAATGATCCCTATTCTCATCCGGTACTGGAAAAAGGGACCATCAATCAGCCAGTACAAGGTGGTTATCTTCCCAATAATCCTCCTGCGGAACGCTTGGGAGACATCTCCAAACGGCTGGCAGCTGTAGTGAAAAAGTATGATTTATCACGTCCTGTAACAGCTGCATTAGCTGGTCCCGTAATGTCCAATGAAACCACATATCCCTTTAATATTGATATTTGCGGATACAATTATTCAGAAGATCGCTATGCTATGGATCATCAAAAATACCCCGAACGTGTATTATACGGTAGTGAGAACAGCTCTGGTCTGGAAGCGTGGAAAGCAGTGCGTGACAGCAAATATATCTTTGCTCAGTTTATCTGGACCGGCATTGACTATCTGGGAGAATCGGGAGAATGGCCATCACGTGGCTTTTACACGGGTTTACTCGATTTTGGCGGATTTCCTAAACCGAGAGGGTATTTTCGTAGAGTGATGTGGTCTGAAACGCCTTCGGCTTATATTGGGACTTATCTCCTCCGCAAAGAGTCATTCAGAGGAAACAACCTTCATCTCTCAGAAGATGCTTGGTCAAGCTGGAACTATAAAGAGAAGCAGATTGTCCGTGTGGTGAGCTATACAAATACGCCGCAAGCCCGTCTGTTGCTCAATGGCAAACAAATAGGAGAAACAAAACCGTTTGATCAGGAAACATTTATCACCTATTGGGATGTACCTTTCGAACCAGGTAAATTAACGGTGGAAGGTTTGGATAAATCAGAAAAAGTGATCTGTTCTTATGATATTAATACTTCAGGCCGACCCTATGCCATCAAAGCAACACCAGATGTGACCGATATCAGTAAAGAGCGTGGTGTATCGCAAATCGAAGTAAATGTAGTAGATGAAAAAGGCATCCCAGTATTTTTGTCAGATGATGAATTAACCTGCAATATAGAAGGTCCTTTACGCCTGTTAGGATTAGAATCAAGTAATAATAGTGATATGGGAGATTATAAGGATAATAAGCAGCGCGTATTTCATGGCCGGTTAATAGCCTATGTTCAAGCTATAGGTGATATAGGCGTAGCGAAAATTCGTTTTAGTTCACCATGGTTGAAATCAACAGTAGTAAATATAAATATCAAATAGGGAGGATCTTTTTCCATAATAGCATGCATTAGTAAAATATAAGAGAAGTTGATTAAGATGAAAGAGTACTGTTCCTACTTTTAGAGAAATTTGAAGAAGGATAGTACTCTTTTTTATGGATTATCATAATAT
>JAATGU010000144.1 GCA_015654535.1 Bacteroidales bacterium | reverse complement strand
GGGTTTACAGCTGGGTTTTAACTGATTGCAAAGAAACGCGGGACTGCGGGACTGATTTTACTAATTAAAGACTGAGAAAGGAACTTTTTTATACACTGGGGGCCGAGGAAGGAAATCTCACTATATTTCCAAGAAGCTATTTTTTGCAGGAGTTAAACGAAGGGATCTTTTTATATATGTCCAGACTCTTTGAGCCAAGAGTACAGACTTCTTTCTATTAATCTATGGACTTCTCTTTTTATGCGAAAAGACAATATGTAAGCTGACCACTTTTTATTATTGGCTTTCATAGCAACTTTCCAAAACAGATGCAATTCGTTTCGGAGATATATCTCCACGAAAACTATCGATTTATATAGCTATCCGGAATGGAATATATATTTTTTATTACATCAAAATTAGCCCGGGATCATTAATTCCGGGCTAATTTTGATGTGAATATTAGAGATATTTATAAGCGAGATAACAGACTCCTACTCCAACACATAAACCTGCAGCAAGGCCACCAGCGGCCACTAGTACTAATACAATAGGTGCAACGCCACCATTTATTTCTTCCAACTCTTGAGGATTCAATTCTACAATATTTGATTTCATAATAATACAAATTTAAAAGATTAAAAATATTTTGCAATGCCAATGGCTATTCCCCCTAAAAAGCCAATAGAGAAAAATAGCATTATTACACAGAACACCAGATGTTCTTTAACAAATAAACAAATAATTTCCATATTAAAAGTATTTTGCAACGCCAATAGCTATACCTCCCGTAAATCCAAGGCCAAACCCCCATGCTAATGCAACTAAAATAGGTATAATTCCACCATTTATTTCTTCCATTTCTTGTAGACTCATGTCTTGTAACCCTGCAACGTTTTCTAATGATTTCATATTTTAAATTATTTAAAAATTAATAATAAGATTTATTTCTTTGCAAAATCTAACCGGTCTAATTTACAGTAGCAAAGATATTTATTCTCAGTGAAATAAAATTGCACTGTGCAATATTTTATTTGAAAATCTTAGTTCCTACATTTGTAATGTAAAAACATAGGAATGGAATAGCTAACTTTAACTGAATAGTATTATTCTAAAAAAGCTCTATAACCATGTAAGTATTATAAAAAGATTCCATAAAAAATGAATAAAATATACTGTTAAAAAGGCATATGCTTTTTCGTTCTTTTTTCTTTGTATAACATAAGCTATCGCAAACGATAATCCCATGAAAAACGTAACAATCATATAATAAAAATTATATCTATGACCTAAAGAAAACATTATTGATGATAAAACTATTCTTATTGAAGTTTTCTTTTTGAATCTATTTTTAAACAACTCCATTGGTAAATATTGGAACAGGAAAGTTTCAAACAAAGGAGAGATGATACATGCTAAAAGTATTAATGTTGTAAAAGACGTAGAACCAAAAATCTTTTCGGTGTTCAAATCTATTCCGATAAAATAAATTATTGTACTAATAACAAAATTAAATATAATAATGAATAGTATAAAAAGATAAAGCGGTAATTTACGCAAGAACACATAAGATTTGATAATAACAAATTTAATCATTTATCCTCCAAAAATAAATATTAAAACTACTAAATTCTATTAAAATGAGTGTATCAAACAGTACAAAATGCAGCAACAAAGCCTTTTCTATATTTATGAATAATCAATTATCGTTTACACAAAATTCTGGACAGTGCCGTAATAAAATAAGGAGAGCACATCATTTTTTTAATATGCTCTTCTTTATTTATACGTCTCTAAGTGTTTCATATTTACACTCATCACTGCTACTTATAAAATTCCCTCACATATGCCAATTCCATATGAAACATACCAAGCAACACTGTGACTCCCACCATAAATATTCTTCCCATTATCTTTATTAATATAAGATACATGAAAATCTAACTTAAACTCAAATTCATTAGCATAATAAAATGTACATCTGTCTTTGCTGTATTTTATGTCCGCTCCCATAATTTTCAACTCTTCAATGATGTTATATAATTGCCGTTTACTCAGACAAAAATGTTTTGCCAGTTCACAAGGAGTACCTGAACACTCATTTTCTATTAATTTATGTAGACTTTGTATACGATTAATTGATTCAAACCATTGCATAATTTATTCGTTTAAAGGTTTCCCAGAGTAAAATTCCAATATCTTCATTTTTAACAAGTATGTATATTTAGCTTGTGCCTGTTCAGAAAGAGCGTTGGCCAATTTCATTTTGCTCTCGTTGTATTCATATACTGAGGACTTGCCGGCCGAGTATCTCTCTTTTGCATATCTATATGCTTCTGTATTGGCAAACACAGCTCTAGAAGTGGATGTGAGTTTATCTTTTGAAGCAACAGCATCCATATATGCTTTTTGAATCTTTTTATAGAGTGTTTTCTTTTCACTCTCCAATGCTAAGCGACTATTATCAGTGTCTATCTGGGCTGTATGAACATTGTTCTGGGTGGATAGACGATCAAATAGGGGGATACGCAAAGTTAAATAGAGACTTTTCTGCATATTATTCTTAAACTGTTCATAGAAAGGAGGATTACTCTCCCCTCCTACATGATAATAACTACTGCTTATGTCTGCTCCCAATGAAAGTGTAGGATAATATCCTGATTGGGCTATTTTTACTGCCTTCATACTGCCTTGAAGGTTATATTGTGCTCGCTTTATTTGGGGCATATTCTCTTGTGCAAAAAGGGAAACATCATCAGGTGAATTAAGAATCATACTGTCTGGCAGCGTTTCTATCTCTGTAACATCAAACTTACCTTTTTCTTTTAATTCCAAAAGCTGGGATAAATCGAGTAAAGACATTTTAAGTGTGTTCATTGCTTCAGTTACATTTAGTTCATCATCTGCTAATTGCGCTAAAATATCATAAAGTTGGGATTGAGGAACTTTTCCGTTTTCTATCAAAACTTTTGTCCGATCTTCTTGTTCTTTAATTAATCCAATCTGTTCTTGACTAATCTTAGTAATCTCTTTATTTAGTAATATTTGGAAGTAACCAGCTGTGATATTCAAAGAAAGATCATTTTTTATTTCTTCCAAATTTTCGAAGGCTGCTTGCAAATCATATTTATTTTTGGATATAGAGTTCGAAATTTTGAATCCGGTAAACAAGGGTATCTCTGAGGATAAGGAGAAAGAGGAACTTTGTGAATTTACATCGTTATACGTATTGCTCCGGTTTAGTGATCTTCCAAAATCAAGCTTTTGGGAAGTAACTATACTTAAATCAGGTAAATAACTAGTCTGTAAATTTCGTTTTTCTACTTTTAATTTCTTAACCACATTTTTTTGTTGCTTTACATTGATATTATGTTCCAATGCATAATCGATGCATTGCTTTAATGTCCATTTATCTTGGGCGACTATTGTTATAGAAGCTCCACACAGAAAGAAAAAGCAGATAAAAAAACGGTGTAGCATTATTTTCTGAATTACAAATTTCATAATTAATCAATCTGATTGAACTGTTCATTCCAAAGTTTGCTATATATTCCCCCCGAGTTACAAAGCTCCTTATGTGTGCCGGTTTCTGCAACTTTCCCTTCATCTAATACCAAAATTATATCCGCATTCTTGACCGTACTTAAGCGGTGAGCAATTACAATAATTGTTTTCCCCTGCATCGCTAATAGATTAAAGGTCCGTTTCACATAACGTTCAGAAATGGAATCTAGTGAAGAGGTAGCTTCATCAAAGATTAAAATATCTGGTTCTTTATATAAAGCACGAGCAATAGCAATACGCTGTTTTTCACCACCCGAAAGGGTAGTTCCATGTTCTCCAATATAGGATAAGTAACCGTTAGGCAATTTTTCTATAAAATCCTTTAGTCCCAATTGCTCAATGAGGTTTGCAATTTTTTTTATATCTGGTTGGAAATCGCCCAATGCAATGTTTTCTATAATAGAACCCGCAAAAAGTTCTATTTGCTGAGGGACAGTTCCCACTCTTCTTCTCAGACTTTCGTTTCCTATCTGGCTAATATCATAGCTTCCAATCCGTATATATCCAGACTGAATGGGATAAATATGCTGTAATAGTGAGATAAGTGTAGTTTTGCCGGAACCACTTTCTCCAATTACGGCTGTAGTTTTTCCTTTTTCAATTTTTAGGTTAAGCGATTGGAATACCTCTTTTCTAGTGCCATAACGGAATGCCACATTCTCAAAGGTAATATCTCCGATCATTTCCGATTCGAGTATTATTTTATCGTCGTTGTTCTGTTCTTGCTCCAAATCCATAATCTGAAATAGTCTGTCTGCTGCGATTAAAGCATCTTGAATTGTTTGGTTGGACGTAATAAGGGATCCGATTGGCGATAACACATAACTCGTAAGTGAGTAAAAGACCATTAACGCACCGGGAGTGAGTTCCTGATCAATCACCAAATTGCTCCCTATCCATAATATTGCGATTGTAATACCCATAGACACAAACTGTATTCCTCCCTGAGCAAGAATTGAACCATAAATACTTTTATATGTATTCTTTAATAGATGTACAAAGCGAGCCTCTGTTTTTACATTAGCATACTGCTCTATTCCAAAACGTTTAATGGTAGAAATTGAGTTTAATGATTCTACTAATTGTGTTTCTAGTTCGGCTCCGCTTTCCATTATTTTTCGTTGATATTTCCTATTGAGCCGATTAAAACTCCAATAAACTATAAAAAACAAAGGGGCTGATAAAAGTGTAACTACTGCCAGTTTCCAGGAATAAACAAACATTAGACAAACCGAGAAGAATAAGATCATGGCATTGACGACTAAGTCTAGAGAAATGTTATTGATAAAATTCCTTATTTTAACCGCATCATTTACGCGGGAAATAATTTCTCCCACCCTCATGGTATCGAAGAATTGTTGTGGAAGCGTTAGCAAATGTTTATAGTATCCCAAAATTAGGGTAGCATCCATATGTTGCCCTGTTTTTAGGGCCAAAATGCTTTTCATGGAACCGATAAATGTACGAAGTAAGAGGATAATAATCATGACGACACCCATCAGATTCAATAGATTCAGATTCTTATCCACTAATACATAATCTGTAATTTCCCCCACATAGATAGCTGTGGATAATCCTAAAATACTATATATAAATGCTCCGAATAAAGCCTGAAACATTACTGCTCTGTGAGGAACTAATAGGGAGAGAAATTTGCCTGTAATACTCTGTTTTAAGTTTCCAGTTTGATAAGTCTCCGCTGGTTCCATTAGTACCAACACTCCTGTCCATTCTTTTAGAAACTCTTCACAACTCCTTTTATGTATTTCTCCGTCACCCGGGTCCATTACTGTAATATACTTATCTGTCACTTTGTAAATTACCACAAAATGTTGAAGAACTCCTTTTACTACAATATGTGCTATCGCAGGTTTAGGAATAAGTTTCAATGCCTCCGGCTTTGCGCGTACTCCTTTTGCTGAAAGCCCTAAACGAGTTGCTGCTTCTATTAATCCTAGAATATTAGTGCCTTTTTTATCGGTAAAAGCATATTGCCTGATTCTTGAGACTGGAAATTTTAGCCCATAATATGCACAAATTGAAGCCATACATGCTGCTCCACAATCTGTAATGTCATATTGCTTTATTTTTACATCATTCTTATGCATAAAATTTTATAACTTAAATAAGCTCTGTCTTTTCTTTAATTTTGTTTTTTAGTCTCAGCCTGCGCAGGATTTATACACTCGTCTAAATTCTGATACAAAAGATTAAATAAAGAACGCCTAGTTATAATGAAATGAGCATTTACAGTCATCCCCTTTTTAAGTGTTCCTTTTTTCCCATTTTTAAGCATCAGGTAATTCCTATTCATACTACATTTTACTTTGTAGAAAGAATTCTCTCCTTGACTATCAGTCAAGAAATCAGAAGATATTTCGGTCACTTTACCCGTTATTGTGCCCCATTCATTGTAATTGAACGATTCTACTTGTACATTTACCGGCATTCCTATACTTAAGTAGCCAATATTTTTTGGTACAACATAAATTTCGAAATACAGAATGGAATCGGGACTCACCATGGCCAATGACTGCCCTGCTTGTACACTACTGCTTCGGTAGATTCCCGAAAACTGATCGAGTGTTCCGCTCACCGGACTTCTTACTACATACAGATCTTTATCTTTTATTTCTTGCCTAAGCGAAGCATTCATTTCATTCTGAGAATTGTGAGAATTATTCAGATCGGACTGCCATGTATTCAGTTGATTCTCTTTTAATGATGCTAATTCGTTTTTTTGAGTTTCGTATTGGTAGAAATATTTTTCATATTCTTCATCGGAAATCACCTTCTTATCAGATAGAATTTTATTGCGCTGAAAATCTTTTTTTGCTTTACTTAATGATGTTTCAAGTTCTTTTTTTCTTTTTGTAAAATAGTTATATTCCTGTTGCCTTACAGGGGAATGAAAAAAAGGAGGTCGCTTGCCTTTTGCCAGAAATGTAAGATCTGCCAACTGTGAATCATAATCATGTAGTCTATTCTTCTGATAAAGAATCTTATAGTCGGAATTACTCATCCTGAAACGTAGAATGATATCTCCTTTTTTCAATTTTGCTCCTTCATAAGCATATACGGAATCTACCAATTCCGTGATAGGAGCTTTAATCTCTGTTTTTTCAGCTATAGGTCGTATTATACCACTACTTTGTACAGAGATATCCACATAAATAAACGGGAGAGAAAGGAGAGTAACAGTTACTGCTAAAAGTACTATCCAATAAATTTTTTGAGACTTTGTAGAGTGATTATAAATGTAAGTTTCAATGCTGTTTTCTATAAATTCAGAAGGGATTAACATTGTTTCATTTTTTTTATTTATTTGTGAAAAATGTCTACTGCTCATACTTTTATACTAATCTTTCAGAATTAAGATTTAATTGTATACAACTTTTTTAATCCAATGGCTATTAGAATAGATCCAAACAATCTGTATTTGTTGACCACCTTGTATTTCTATTAAATCATTCTGTGTTAGTGCTTTTATTAATTCTTTTTCTAATATGACATTCATGATCTCTTTTTTTATTCATTATGCAAAGAAAGTGCTTTATAATAATACAATATGTTATTACAAAGTGATACAAGGTTATTAAATTGTTATTATATTTGCATGATAATTAGCGTGTATATGAAGAAGCATATTAAATATATATCAATTATTGGATGTACGGCCATTTTTTTTCTACAAGCATTATGGTTTTACAATACATATTCCCTGATAAATAGAGATTTGGAAGAAAAATTAAATTACTATTTTATTGATGCTCAAGAAAAAGAACTATTTTTAAGATTAGCATCTATTAAACCAGCTGAAGGAACAGAAATTTATCAAGATACAATTAAGGAAGACGGAAGCTTTAACTCTGACAATTTAAATCTGCAAGAAGCGATGATAAAGTTTAATGCTCCTATTTCAATTCACAAGATTGATAGCATTTTTTCAAAATTAATTTGTGAAAAAGAAATCCATTTAGAATATATAATTAATAAAATAAATCCTATAACAGGAGCCGTCTTGGAAACGACTACATCTCAATTCAAAAGAGTACTTAAATATGCTATGTATTCAAATATTATTCCGATTCGAAAAGATAATTCTGAAGGTATTCAAGCTATTGTTATTTCACCCTATAAAGCAATTTCTGATAGAATGATTACTATTCTCATAACCTCTGTTTTGATTGCTGTTATAGTTGGGTATTGCATTGTTTATCAGATCAAAGTCATTATCCGGCAAAATAAGATTGCTCGGATAAGACAGGACTTTACCTATGCTATAATTCATGATATGAAAACGCCACTTTCTACCATTATAATGGGAGTCACTGCACTTAAAAGTAAAAAGCTGGACAATAAACCAGAGAAAATAAAAAAGTATTTTGATATCTGTATGGAAGAAAGTGGTCACTTACTGCTATTAACCAACAGAATACTAACTATTGCTAAACTGGAGCAAGATAAATTGACGCTAAATAAACAAGCCATAAACTTAGAAGAAATGATAAAACCGATGATCGAGAAATTCAGTATGAAGGCGACTAAAAAAGTAATTTTCACTACTTCTATTTCTAAAGATGCGATTTATGTAATAGCTGATAGTGAATATTTAAAAGAGGCAATCAGTAACTTGATAGATAATGCGATTAAATATTCCCGCGAAGAAGTAAATATAGATATTACGTGCGTAAAGGCAAATAATATGATTAAAATAGAGATAAGAGATGACGGACTAGGGATTGCTCCTAAAGATCAGGTTAAAATATTTGAGAAATTTGAGCGTGCTGCTGCGGTTGGCAGAAAAGGAGGGGCTACTGGTTTTGGCCTTGGACTAAACTATGTCCTTCAGGTGATTGAAGCACATGGGGGAACAGTGACTGTATTTAGTGTACTAGATGAGTTTAGTAAATTTACAATTAGTTTACCTGTATGAATGGACAAATTATGATAAAACTATTGTTGGTAGAAGATGATGAAAATCTTGGCTACATGATAAAAGGCAGTTTGGAAGATATGATTGGCGGATATGAAGTAGTTCATGTTTTAGATGGTAAAGAGGGGTTAAAGGCTTGGAAAGAATTTAGTCCGGATATCATTGTTTCTGACATTGAAATGCCCGTTATGGACGGAAATGAAATGGTTAGAATTATTCGTGAAGCGGACGGAGATACTCCTATCTTTTTTGCCACAGCAAAAGGCTCTCCTAAGGACGTCACCACAGGATATAGATCGGGCGTAAATAATTATATCAAGAAACCGTTTCTACCAGAAGAGCTTAATGCTCATATTCAGGCATTGATAAAACTTAAAAATGGTATGAAAATGAGAGATGAAAACAAGATATTCAAGTTGGGCAATTACTGTTTTGATGCAGAGCATTCCTTGTTGCAATTAAATTTACAAGATCGGATATTAACTATGCGAGAAACAAAAATTCTTCAATTACTTTGTAAAAATAAAGGCGACACAGTAAAGAGGGAAAAAATTCTTGAAGATATATGGGGGGAGAGTAACTTTTATACATCACGTAGCTTGGATGTTTTTGCCAAAAAGCTCCGTACCTACCTCTCGGAAGATCCTTCTGTCTCTATACGCACAGTAAAAGGAATTGGATTAATGTTAATTGATTAATAATTGCATAAAAAGATTCAATCATAATTAGTCAACTAAAATCAGAACGATACACTTCTCTTATACTCTTAAATTTTATGAAATGATTTGTACAAACAAAAGTCTATAGAAAACAGCCTTAAATCTATTTTTTGAGTCTATCAATAAAGATAAAGAAGCTTGTTTTAAAGAATTGTTTTCGTAATTTTGCAAACAGTTCCAGAAAAAAAAACAAAATGATTGACCAAGCTACTATAGATCGGATTTTAGATGCCGCGCAAATTGTTGATGTCGTATCAGAATTTGTTACCTTACGCAAACGAGGGGTAAACTATGTAGGTTTATGCCCGTTTCATAATGAAAAGACACCTTCATTTAGTGTGTCACCTGCAAAGAGTTTATGCAAATGTTTTAGCTGTGGAAAGGGTGGAAATGTTGTGCATTTTATTATGGAGCACGAGCAACTTTCTTACTATGAAGCATTAAAATACTTAGCAAAAAAATATAACATAGAGATCAAAGAAAGAGAACTAACTAACGAAGAGAAACAGGTACAAAACACAAGAGAGAGCCTGTTTATTGTTAATAGTTTCGCCCGTGATTATTTTCAAGATATTCTAATTAATCATATTGACGGAAAGTCTATTGGGATGGCCTACTTCAGGCAGAGAGGTTTCCGGGATGATATCATTAAAAAATTTCAGCTTGGATTTAGTACAGATGTACGAGATGCATTAGCTCAAGAAGGTGTAAGAAAAGGTTATAAAAAAGAATTTCTTCTAAAAACTGGCTTGTGCTATGAACGAGATGACCACTCTCTGAGTGATCGTTTTCGAGGTAGAGTTATTTTTCCTGTACACACACTTTCTGGAAAAGTAGTTGCTTTTGGCGGACGTATTTTAAATGCGGATAAGAAAGTAGCTAAATACGTTAATTCTCCCGATTCTGAAATATACCACAAAAGCAATGAACTTTACGGTATTTACTTTGCCAAACAGTCTATTGTGAAACAAGATCGCTGTTTCCTGGTGGAAGGTTATACAGATGTGATCTCCATGCACCAGTCCGGAGTGGAAAACGTAGTAGCATCATCGGGAACCTCCTTGACTCCCGGACAAATAAGGTTAATCCACCGTTTTACGAATAACATTACAGTACTCTATGATGGAGATATGGCAGGAATCAAAGCTTCTATACGTGGTATTGATATGCTACTGGAAGAAGGAATGAGCATCAAAGTTGTGTTATTACCCGATGGAGATGATCCTGACTCATTCGCTCGCAAACATAATGCAACTGATTTCCAAGCATACATTACCGCTAATGAAGTCGATTTCATCAGATTTAAAACCAACCTATTACTGGATGAAGCAGGAAAAGACCCTATGAAGCGTGCCGAATTAATCACTGATATTGTAAAAAGTATCGCTGTTATCCCTGAAGCAATTGTCAGATCTGTATATGTCCGCGAATGTAGCCAACTGTTACGGGTAGAAGAAAAATTGCTCCAAATGGAAATGGGGAAATTAATCGAGAAACAGAACGAAAAAACGAATCGGCCAATTATTAGTGATGCCACACCTCCAAGTGCATCAGGGGAGATAGGAACACAAGAAGTCTATCAATCATTTATTCCTGAAGAAGCAAAAGAAGGTACGGAATTTTATAAAAATGAACGACTTATTATGCAGATTCTTATCAGATATGGAGAAAAAACAATGTGTAATATTACAACTGAAAAAGGAGAAGAAGTACCGATCTCAGTGACAGAATATATCATTAACGATCTCAAACAAGATGAGTTAAGTTTTCATAATTCTATTCACAGAAAGATTCTGGCAGAAGCAGGACAACACTTGAGAGAAAAAGATTTTACCTGCGAACACTATTTTATTTCGCATTCTGATCCTTCTATCAGTCAGCTTGCAGCAGAATTATCCAGCGATCGCTACCAGCTAAGTAAATATCATTCCAAAGGACAGCACATTGTCGCAGACGAAGAACGGTTACATGAATTAGTTCCAACACTCATGACTAATTTCAAAAACGCAATCGTTGAAGAGGAACTAAAACATATTATGCGTGCTTTACAAGATCCTGAAACGGCCAAAACCGAAGAAAAGTATATCGCTCTGATGAAACGCTATAAAGAGGTGCAACGAATTCGGGACATCATGGCAAAAAGACTTGGAGATAGAGTGATCTTAATTAATTAAATAATCCTTATTTACGAGAGAGGAGATTCATAAATTCTTCACGAGTTTTGGCTCGTTTAAAACCACCGGAAAAATCGGACGTAGTAGTCACTGAATTCTGTTTTTCCACTCCACGCATTTGCATACACATATGCTTAGCTTCCACAATGACCATCACTCCTAAAGGATTCAAAGTTTCCTGTATACATTCTTTTATTTGAAACGTCATTCGTTCTTGTACTTGTAGCCGATGAGAAAAAATATCCACAACACGAGCTATCTTGCTCAGCCCTGTAATATATCCGTTAGGAATATAGGCTACATGAACTTTTCCATAAAAAGGGAGCATATGATGTTCACAAAGAGAGAAGAAATCAATATCCTTGACTATCACCATCTGATTATACTCTTCTTTAAACTTGGCGGAGCGAAGTACTTCATGCGGATCTTCGCCATATCCCCTTGTCAGTGTAAGCATTGCTTTAGCAACTCGTTCCGGAGTTTTATGCAAGCCCTCACGTTCTACATCTTCTCCCAATAAGGTAATAATATTTTGATAGCTTTTCTTTAACTCTTCAATTTGCTGTGTCAAAGCCTCTCCCTGATTTATCATTTATAAAGGTATAATTATTTGTGACTTAACAATAGAAATCTCATTGAAAACGCCTGTTTGTTTCATTTTTTTCATTATCGCATATGCTTCTTCCATTGTTCTGTAATCTCCCACTTGGCACAACCAACGAGGAGAATTAAAAATTGTATACACCTGCATTTCAGGAAAATGAGATTTCACTACTCCTTCCATTTCAATAGCTGCATTCCGAGATTCCCTGGAATTACTTCCGGCATAAACTTGAATTCTATATCCAGATTCTTTAATCGTTCTTGTCTCTCCAACACTCCCCTTGTCCAGATGTTTTGCACTCAGTAAGTCAGCTAAACGGCTATCTTGATGGATAGCAACTATGCCGCAACCAGCCTCATACCGTTCTAAACTCTTAATGATATTATCTTGTGCCCGCACATTCCATGAGGCAAAACAACAAAATAAAAGCAATAAATAAAAAGAATAAGTTCTCATGATTCAAATGATAAATTAAAGTGGAAGAAGAATATTCTTCTTCCACTCCTAATTAATAATTATGCATTAAAAGCATCAATAATACCTTTGAAATCAGCTACTTTTAATGATGCTCCACCAATAAGTCCACCATCAACATCGGGATTTGCAAATAATTCTTTTGCATTAGAAGCTTTACAACTACCACCATATAATATAGAAGTATTTTCTGCAACTTCTTTACCATATTTTTCAACAATCGTAGAGCGGATATAAGCATGAATTTCTTGAGCCTGCTGTGCTGTAGCAGTTTTGCCGGTCCCAATAGCCCATACAGGTTCGTAAGCTAAGATGATCTTAGAAAAATCTTCAGCAGACAAGTCATACAGAGAGCCAGCCAACTGAGACAATACTACTTCATTTTGCTTCTCAGCCTCACGTTCAGCTAAAACTTCACCGATACAAAAGATAGGAGTTAAATCATTAGCCAAAGCTAATTTTACTTTATCTTTAAGAGTTTCAAGAGTTTCGTGGTAATAAGCACGGCGCTCTGAATGACCTAAAATAACATACTTAGCTCCAGTAGAAGCAACCATAGCAGCAGAAACCTCACCAGTATAGGCTCCTGATTCTTTATCTGCACAGTTTTGAGCAGCTACCCCAATTTTATTTGTATCAATAGCAGTAGCTACAGATGCAAGATGAATAAAAGGAGTACCAATAATGACATCACAATTAGGTTTTTCGTTTGCCAACACCTCATTCAATTCTTTTGCCAATGCCAAACCTTCAGCAAGGTTCTTGTTCATTTTCCAGTTACCTGCAACAATGTTTTTTCTCATTTTGTTATTTATTAAAGGGTTAATTAAATACCTTCCTTTTTTCTTTTTATCCAAACGTTTTATGACCAGCACATCAATTCCCATCACAAAAAACAAGGGAACTGCAAACCAGAATACAACCCAGTCTATAGTACGCACATCATCAACTGGTTTCTGTCTCCCAATAGTTAATTTATCAAGTTTCCCTGAAAGAATATACTCATCCGGCAAATTTGAATGATGCCATTTATTCAGAATAACTCCATCCTTTATCAGAATTAATCCCGGATTGGAGCGGATTATTGTTTTCAAAGTGACATCATCAGTCAAGCAAAAAGGATATTCTGCTCCAGTCTTCGCTTTCCATTGTTCTATCTGAGAATCGAGTGAAGAGGTGAGACAATAAAAGCCATACCCATTTTCCACGCAATAATCATAAATTTCATTGATCAAATCAATATCATTATCATCAGCTTCTTCCATTCGATGAGCAACTAAGAAGAATGTATATCCTTTACTACTCAAAACTGAGTCGGTAATATCTTTGCCTGTTTCCATTTCATTCATTGAAAAATCATGAATAGGAGGTTCATATCCTTTTTCTTTTAAAACATTCCGGGAATCTATAAAATGCCAAGTACTATCTGGATAATTTTCTAACGAAAATTCTTTTTTTACTCCTCCTTTTTCAAGAATAAAAATATTTTCATAAACACTCTTCTTAGAATTTGGAGGTATCGACATACTCTGAGGAATATTGGTTCCTATTTTATATGGAAGAAAGTCTAGAATTGGCAAATTACGATAACAGTAAAGGGAAAGAATTAGCCCGAAAGAGATAAGATATAAGGCTATCAACCATTGAGACTTTTCACTAATCAAGCGAATAATCCGATCTCTCCAAATAAAACAAGAGATAGCAGCTATTAATAACACAATATTTTTGCCAAAAGTCTGCCAATTAGTCAATATAAAAAGGTCACCAAAACAACCACAATCAGATACTGGATTTTTAATCGCCAGATAAAGCGTTAAAGGAGTCATAAATAGCATCATTAAAAAGACCAATACAGTACTGGTTTTTTTACGGATACCAAAAAGGAGAAATCCTCCCATTGAGAACTCAAACGTTGCCAAAAATATAGATAGAAATAAAGGGAAAAAATCGGGCATAAGAGAACTCAATCCAAAAGCATCAACATAATCTTGAATTTTATATTTAGAGCCCAGTGGATCCACAGCTTTCGCGAAACCCGAGAAAACAAATACAATGCCAAGTATAAACCTGCAAAGGTTTACCCATACATTTAAAATTCTATTTTGTTGTTTAGTCTCCAAATTCAATTTTAATCAAACCAAAAACCGAATAATTAATCATATCCATATAGTTGGCATCTACACCCTCTGAAACAAGTGTCTGTCCAGATAAACATTCTATTTGTTTGGTTCTGTAAATCTTCATCAGTATGAGGTCAGTATAAGAACTTATTCTCATAGATCTCCAAGCCTCATCATAATCATGATTTTTGGCCATCATTAAATCTAATGCAGATTTAGCATATTTATCATAAAGAGTCAGCGCTTCATTGACATTAATATCGGCAGATTCAGCATAGCCCAATTCTAACTGGATCAATCCAACAATTCCATAATTAACAATCGCTATAAACTCAGACCGGATATCTTCATCAATTAAAGAAACGCCCTTAGTTTCTATGGATCTGATCCTATTTGCTTTTATAAAAATTTGATCTGTTACAGATGCCGGACGCAAAATGCGCCACGCAGGTCCATAGTCATGCAGTTTCTTTGAAAACAGATCACGACAAAGAGTTATCACATGTTCAAATTGTAGCTTCGTATCTTTCATTTCCTTATAAATAGGCCACAAAGGTAACAAATAATTAAGAAAAAATAAGAAGAGGATGCTCTAAATTATATTAAAGCATCCTCTTCTTATAAATATCGTTTTAAGAGTTATGAACAACGCAAGACCTGACCTGGTTTAAGCTTTGTCCTTTTGGTAAGTCCATTCAATTCACATAGTTTTTGGACAGGGACTCCACTAATTTTAGCTACCTTTGATAGTGTATCACCCCTATGTACTTTGTGATATTTGATTATTCTATCTGCATTGCCAGCTTTGGAAGCAATGGCAGTTGAGCCTGGACGTTCATATCGGTTTCCTTCTTTCCGGAAAGTATATGAATCAGCCACAACGTCCTGGTTGACAAAATCAAACATCAACGCCGGATTCATTGCAATTCCTAAAAAGCGAGTTTCAAAATGCAGGTGAGAACCAGTAGAATGCCCAGTGTTGCCACCTAAAGCAATTGGTTCTCCCGATTTTACGGTCTGATTAGGCTCTACTAATTGCTTAGAAAGATGTCCATAAACAGTTTCCAATCCATTAGTATGTCTGATCACAACATATTTGCCATATCCTTTGGCTTCATATTTCACAATACGCACTTTACCATCAAATGCAGCTCTAATTGTATCGCCAATGTTTACTTTTATATCCAATCCATTATGCATCCTTCTCCAACGAGGTCCAAAAGGAGAAGTTATTTTTCTGCTAGGAGTAGGCATGCTGAACCCTCTTAAATCAAATGTGAAATTTTCGGGAACTATTGCTGTTTGCCCATAAGCATGTACATACTCATTGTTCCAGCTTGGATATAAGCTAAAAGCAGGATAAATAGCCTGTTCGGCTCTGATCTGTCTTTGTAATGCCAAAGAGTCAACGCTCTTTAATTTTCGGTCGCTTGGAGCTTGACGTGCAATAAGGTCCTGAGAAAAAGAATTCAGGCTTATAAGCGCAGTTGCCGCCACTACCATTGTCTTAATACAATTAAAATTCATTCGCTTTGTTTTTCGATTAATACTCGTCGCAAGCGTACAGGTATTCGAATGTTGCCTGTTTATACTCGAAGAGCTCATCGGGTTTAAAGAATCTGTTTAATTCTGCTTTCGCAGTTTCGGACGAATCAGACGCATGAATAATATTTTCTTGAAAACTCATGCTAAAATCACCTCTGATTGTTCCGGGAGCAGCTAAACGTCCATTTGTTGGTCCCGCCAACGTACGAACGACTTGAATAGCATCCACACCTTCAAAGCAACATACAACGACAGGTGCTGTCATCATAGAATCTTTCACGCGTTGAAAGAACGGCTTTGTGCTAAGATGGGAATAATGTTCACTTAAAATCTCATCAGTTAATCGAACCATTTTCATCCCTGCCAACCTTAAGCCTTTACACTCAAAGCGCTTGGTGATTTCACCAACCAATCCTCTTTGAAGTGTGCAAGGTTTTAATATTACCAAGGTCTTTTCCATGCAGAAATGATTATTTTTGTCCGTTTTACTATTAATATTTGCTATAAATTCTCTCAAAGATAGCATTTTTGGTGGAAGTACGGTTAAGTCATTAACAATTTTTTAGTATTTCAGAAGCTAATTTTGCCTTACAATTCCTTTCAAATCCCCACGAACAAGTAATATAAGAGCAAATATGTTTTTGAACATGCCTATGTATTTTAACTGATTCCGGCCTTCTTATTAGCTTATAGAAGCCCAATTAACATTGGTTTTGCGCAAAATTTTGAGTTGTTTCCATAATATATCATTATCCGGACTGCTACCTTCGGGATCAGAATCAACAATTTCTTGAACTATGTTACGCACGTATTGAAGCAATTGCCCATCACGGGCAAGGTCAGCTATTTTTAAGTCAAAAGCAATTCCACTTTGCTGTGTGCCTTCAAGATCTCCTGGTCCTCGCAATTTCAAATCGGCTTCTGCTATTTCAAAACCATCATTGGTACGAACCATTATTTCTAAGCGTTTACGAGTTTCCTCGGTCAACTTATAATTTGTAACCAATATACAATAAGACTGATCCGCTCCTCTTCCCACCCGTCCACGCAATTGATGTAGCTGATAAAGTCCAAATCTCTCCGCATTTTCAATAACCATCACTGAAGCATTGGGAACATTCACTCCTACTTCTATAACAGTAGTAGCAACCATAATCTGAGTTTCTCCAGTGATAAAACGTTGCATCTCGGCATCTTTCTCTACTGACTTCATTTTACCATGCAATTTGCTCACTTTATACTGAGGAAAAACATCGCAAACATGGAGATAACCCTCTTCCAAATTCTTTAAATCAATTTTTTCACTTTCCTTAATAAGCGGATAGACCATATAAATCTGCCGCCCTTCAGAGATTTGTTTGCCAATAGAAGAGTAAAGACTTTCACGTCGATTATCAAACTGATGTATGGTAATTATCGGTTTCCTTCCAGGAGGTAGCTCATCAATAACAGAAACATCTAAATCCCCATAGAGAGTCATGGCTAGAGTCCTGGGAATAGGAGTCGCCGTCATTACTAAAACATGAGGTGGACAGATACTCTTCGTCCATAATTTAGCGCGTTGAGCTACTCCAAAGCGATGTTGTTCATCAATCACCACTAATCCTAGTTTGGAAAAGTTTACTGTATCTTCAATCACTGCGTGCGTACCTATTAATATATCAATATCTCCTGTCAATAATTCGCTTAACAATTTTTCTCTTTTCTTGCCTTTCACAGATCCTGTGAGTAATTCTACATGAATATTCAAACCAAAGAGTAACTCCTTGATCGTCTCACAATGTTGATTCGCAAGAATTTCTGTTGGCGCCATCAAGCAAGCCTGGTAATCATTATCAATAGCAATAAGCATGCTCATCAAAGCCACCAAAGTTTTACCACTACCCACATCCCCCTGTAAAAGCCGATTCATTTGTTTACCACAGCCCACATCATTGCGTATTTCCTTCATAACCCGCTTTTGAGCTCCCGTTAACTCAAAAGGAAGATTTTTTGTATAGAAATCATTAAATGTTTTGCCAACCCGTTCAAACACATAACCACGATATTTTCGCTGTCGTTCTTTACTATAACGTAGAATATTTAATTGTAAATAAAACAATTCTTCAAATTTTAGACGAGTCTGAGCCTTTCTCAGTAGTTCAGGATTTGGAGGAAAATGAATATTCCGCAATGCATCCATGAGTGGCATTAAATGATTCTCGGACAATATTTTAGGGCTAAGCGTTTCTGTCAATGGAGATTGTATCTGCATAAATGCGGCCTCAACCAATTTTAGCAAAGCATTTGAATTGAGAAAACTTCGTTTCATTTTCTCAGTCGTATTATAATAAGGTTGCAAGCCCATAGTCGACAAAGTCAGTTCCGAGGCATTATCAATATCAGGATGTGCAATATTCATTCGTCCGCCATAAGGAGTTGGCTTACCAAACACAATATATTCTTCCCATACTTTATACTTGGCTGTAATATATTTGATCCCTTGAAACCAAACCAAATCTACGACTCCCGTACCATCAGAGAAATGAGCCACCAGTCTTCTCTGCCTTCCTTCACCAAAAGTTTCAAATCCAAGGATCTGTCCCTTGAGCTGAATATAAGGCATTGCTCCATCTATCTCGTGAACATAATATAACCTACTCCGGTCTACATATTTGTAGGGAAAATAGTAGAGTAGATCATGCAAAGAAAAAATTCCCAATTCTTTATTCAGGATTGTCGCTCGGTGCGGTCCTACTCCAGGCAAGTATTTTATGTCTCGTGTTGTTATATCAAACATCAGCTAATACATTGGCTATAAGCATATCAAATGGAGTAGTTATCTTTATATTTTCTCTGTTTCCCTGTACCAAAGTCACTCGCACACCTAGTGCCTCCACCACGGAAGCATCATCTGTAAAAAGAGAAGAGTATTCCTGAGAATAAGCATGCTTTAATAAGGATACAGTAAAAACCTGCGGAGTTTGCACCAATTTATAGTCATTCCGGTCTACCGTTTCGCTCCCATCATCTTTTAGTCGGCGCACAGTTTCAGCCACATCAGTCACCGGAATTACTGCTTCTTTAGAAATAGCAGTATCAAAACATCGGACAATCACCTCTTGTGACACAAACGGACGAACTCCATCATGCACCCCAATTAGCCCCTCATCCTCCGCCATTAACAACCCATTCTTCACTGAATGAAAACGAGTTTCTCCTCCATTGGCAATCTGATAAGGTAATTCAAAATGATATTCCTTGCACAATTTGTCCCAAAAAGTCTGTTGTTCCAGAGGTAAAACAAGAATAATTCTCATATCAGGATCATAATGATGAAAAGTTTCCAATGTCCACATCAATATTGGTTTGCCATTGACAGGAAGAAACTGTTTAGGAGTCTCCCCACCCATACGCAAACCCTTTCCACCTGCTACTATAATTAATTGTTTTTTCATTATAGCAAAGATATGGAGAAAAAAGTAAAAGACAAACTAAACAAGTTGATTAAGTTACTTTCAGAGCAAAAAATTAAAAGTCATTTTAAGAGGACGTTCTTCATAACTTACAGACAGCGTACTTCTTCGGGTAAGTAACCACTGCGGATTCTCCATTCTTGAGGATAGAGGTTATTGGCTCGATTACCTATATTTTTTACAAATCCCAAAGGGATACTCCTGTAAAGGAGAAGTGTATAACCGCGGGGAGCTGTTACATCAAGCCTGATTGCTTCTTTTCGCAAATAAGAAATGGCTTGTTCATAAGTTAATTCATACAAAAAAAATGCTTTACGGTTCAGCTCATTACTCATGGCAAGAGATTGATGAGGAATTAAATCTTGCCCTTTCATTTCACCAATCGTGATGCCGGAATAAATCACTCTTAACTGTTGGCGTAAACTATTTACTAATTCTACATGTTCCTTGCGACAAGCAATAATCAAATCTCCTCTCCGTTCCAGTTCAAAATCTTCGGGATGCTGCAGTCCTTGTTTGGCTTGTGTAGGAATCTCCAATGGCTTTTCTTTCTTGCTCTTTTTAGAAGATTTAGTTTGGAAAGGCTCAGTCCCTTCCAAACCCGTTTTACGCAAAGCGGCAAGAAAAAAGCCCTCTCCTTTTATTCGATGAGGAAAGAATCGGAAAACCGGACTTTCAGTTCCTGCAAGATTCCCAGTAATACCCCATTCTTCTGGGACATCTACAGAAAGAGATTTAGCTCCCAATTGTTCTTTTATCCATGCAATATTTTCTTCGTCTTCTTTCAGATTATAGGTGCAAGTACTATATATAAGTATACCGCCGGGCTTCAGACTTGACCAAATATCGGTAATGATTCGACGCTGACGCTGATAGCAGATCTCCACATTTTCAGGACTCCACTCTTCTATCGCACCTGAATCTTTACGGAACATCCCTTCTCCCGAGCAAGGAACATCGGTAAGAATCAAATCAAAAAGATTACCTAAAACAGAGAAATCCGCCGGATCATTATTCGTAATTGCCACATCCGGTTGCCCCCATTTAATAAGATTTTCAGTGAGAATCTGCGAACGATTGCGAATTACTTCATTGGCAACCAAAAAGCTTCCTTGAGGAAGAAGACTCCGAACATGAGTGGATTTTCCTCCTGGAGCAGCACAGAGATCAAGTGCTACTGTAGGCTCCGTAATGTATTTACGAATTACTCTTTCCACAAACATAGAAGAAGCTTCTTGAACATAATAGCACCCTGCGTGAAACAGAGGATCAAAGGTAAATGTAGGACGCCGATTTATATAAAATCCAGTGGAACACCACAAAACAGAGTCCCATTCTTCGTGAGAAAAGTATTTTGTTTCATTCACACGAATACTCACAGGAGATTCACTCTGCAACGCGCCTTTCAGTTTACTATATTCTTCTTCGCCTAAAAGCGCCTTGGTCTGAGCTATAAAGGGAACAGGTAATTTCATTTTGATCTCTTTTGTGACGCAAATATACTTTATTCTGCTCTCTTTTTAAGGAAAAATAAAAAATAATTCGTCTCTTTGCAACTTTTCGGGTAATTTGTTCCGTCTAACATACAAAACGTAAAACAATTAAAAACTTTATGAATATGAAACAATTTATGATCACTTTTATAATGATGTTGGCTATTAGCATCACTATGATGGGACAAACCTCTCCAAAGAAGGTTAAACTTGCTAAAGACACAATTGAAAATGCAGCAACAACGGCAGAAAACATTAACTCCGATTCTACAAGCACTAACACCGTTTCAGTTAATGGAAATTCTGATGATGACTCTGATTTAAAATCTTTAAAAGAGCTCGGTAATTTTTCTTTTGATGGCACGCCAAGAGATTTAATCGCTATTATAGCTATTATTTCTGTTTTTGGAATGCCTGTTTTAATAATATTCATCATCTTCCTATTCCGATACAAGACTAAAACGGCTCAATGTCGTGTTGCTGAGAAATCGCTCGAAAGTGGAAAAGAAGTTCCTGAGGGGCTTTTTAAAAACGATGAAGAGCTAACCAATCTCAATGTCAAAGGTATAAAAAACTTATTTCTTGGCTTCGGATTAGGAATCTTCCTTTGGGCTATCACCGGTGAATTTGGGATTGGCTGTATCGGTTTTATGATCATGTTCATGGGAATTGGACAGGTTGTTATTTATTACACACAAAAGCCTGCCAACAAAGATAAAAAGGAAGAAAAGCCTAACGAATAATGAGTCAATTCAATGATGTATCGTTAGTTGCACAGGTCGTGGTGTTTAAAAACACCAAGGCCTTTGACACGCTGGTTAAGAAATACCAATCGCCCATTCGACGGTTTTTCCTTAACCAAACGTTGGGTGACAGCGAATTGAGTGACGATTTGGCACAGGAGACTTTTATAAAAGCCTATACGAACATTTCTACCTTTAAAAATCTCTCAAATTTCTCAACTTGGCTCTATCGTATTGCATATAATGTATTTTATGATTATATTCGCAGCCGAAAAGAGACTTCAAAGATTGACACACAAGAAGTTGATGCTTTTCATTGTAATGAACAAGAGAATGTAGGACAAAAGATGGATGTTTATCAGTCACTCAAGACGCTCAAGGAAGTGGAACGAACCTGTGTCACATTATTCTATATGGAAGATGTGAGTATCGATAAGATTGCAGGGATTATAGGATGCCCGACGGGAACAGTAAAATCGCACCTCTCTCGGGGAAAAGAAAAATTAGCAATTTACTTAAAACAAAATGGTTATGACGGAAATTGATGATAAAAGCTTGAATCTATTTTTCCAAAAAGAAAAGCAGGAAGTAAAAGACAATGGTTTTTCCCGCCGTGTAATGCACAATCTGCCAAATCGGAGCAGAAAACTTTCAAATATTTGGGTAACATTCTGCGTCCTCGCAGGGATCTTTTTATTCTTTCTATTCAATGGACTGGAAGCAATACTAAATCTTCTACGCGAAGCATTCAATGGAGCCATGCAAACCGGAACAGCGCACATTGAACCTAGATCAATGCTAATTGTAGTAATTGTACTGGTAGGTTTAGCTATTCAAAAGATTTGCTCTATAGAATAATAAATATATATCCTCTAAAAATAACAAGTATAGACTTTTTTATTAATCATATATTTACATATTTCCTTATTCTATTACAAATCCGGTCTTATCCATCAACTTCATAACATAATGTGCTAATTAGTCTACATCTAATTTACGTGGATAGATTTTAATTTAACATCTTTAGAAAATGCCCTAAGCATACTTTTGTTACCTAAAAGTGTTCTATTATCAAGCAACTAATAAACATGTCAAAACAAGGAATGCCCACAGCGTTGGGGACTGAGAAAATAGGAAAATTATTAATGCAATATGCTATTCCAGCTATCATTGCAATGACAGCATCTTCCCTTTATAATATGGTAGATAGTATTTTCATTGGGCATGGAGTGGGTCCTATGGCAATATCAGGACTAGCGCTTACTTTTCCGTTAATGAATCTTGCTGCCGCTTTTGGTTCTCTGGTGGGAGTTGGCGCATCTACACTAATGTCTGTAAAACTGGGACAAAAAGATTACGAAAGTGCCAATAAAGTATTAGGTAACGTTTTTGTTCTCAATATATTAATTGGACTTGCTTTTACATCAGTAGGACTGATCTTTCTTGACCCAGTACTCCGTTTTTTCGGCGCCAGTGAAAAGACACTGCCTTATGCTCATGACTATATGATCGTAATTTTATTGGGAAATGTGGTAACACACCTTTATTTAGGACTTAATGCAGTACTTCGATCATCGGGGAACCCACAAAAAGCAATGTACGCCACCATAGCTACCGTTCTGATAAATACAGCTCTCAATCCTTTATTCATTTTTGTTTTTGGTTGGGGTATAAAAGGAAGTGCCATCGCTACCATACTGGCACAAGTACTTTCACTAATCTGGCAGATACAAATTTTTAGTGATAAAAAGAACTTAATCCATTTCCGCAAGGGAATATTCCGGCTGAAAAAGAAGATTGTTCTTGATTCATTGGCTATCGGTTTATCTCCGTTTATGATGAATCTTTGTTCATGTCTCATTGTTATTTTGATAAATCAAGGACTTAAGAAATACGGTGGTGATCTGGCTATTGGAGCTTTCGGCATAGTGAACCGCATTACTTTTTTGTTCATAATGATTGTTATGGGGCTGAATCAAGGAATGCAGCCTATAGCTGGTTATAACTTCGGAGCACAGCTTTATCCCCGGGTAACCCGTGTGCTGAAACTAACGATCTTTGGAGCAACAATAGTTACAACTTTAGGATTTTTGATCGGAGAATTAATGCCCCACCTCATTGCTTCTATTTTTACGACAGACAAAGAATTAATCCGATTCTCAGTACAAGGATTACGTATTGTTTTTATTTTTTATCCTATTATTGGATTCCAAATGGTTACTTCAAACTTTTTCCAAAGTATTGGGATGGCCAGTAAAGCAATATTTTTATCACTGACAAGACAAATGCTATTTCTTGTTCCTTGTCTTCTTATCTTTCCTCATTTCATTGGTGCAACGGGAGTATGGATCAGTATGCCGACAGCAGACTTGGCAGCTTGCATTGTATCGGCTATCATGTTACAGATACAATTTAAGAAGTTCAGGCAAATAAAAGCCTAAACTAAAAGATTTTAGGATGAATCTATTCTGTTTATTTTTAAATCATTATATTTGCTTCAATTAAAGAATACAATTATGAATGAAAAGTATGTGATCAATATAGGTCGTCAGTTGGGAAGTGGCGGACGGGATATAGGTGAAAAACTTGCCTCACAACTAGGTATTGATTTCTATGATAAAGAATTAATTAATATAGCATCAAAAAAAAGTGGACTTGGTAAAGAGTTTTTCGAAAAAGCGGACGAAAAAAAATCTCAAAATATTATAGGCGGACTTTTTGGAATGAGATTTCCGTTTGTAAACGACGGAACAATTCCTTACAATAATTGTCTAAGCAATGATGCTTTATTCAAAATACAAAGTGATGTAATTCGCGATCTTGCAGAACAAAAATCCTGTCTTTTCGTGGGACGTTGTGCGGATTATATTTTGCGCGACAATTCCCGATGTGTTAATATCTTTATTTCAGCTTCAATGGAAGACCGTATCAACAGGCTTTGTCTGAAAATGAAAATCAAGGCTGAAGAAGCAAAAGAATTAATAGAAAAAACCGATGATATGCGCTCTTCGTATTACAATTATTACAGTTATCGAATATGGGGAGCCGCTTCAACTTATCATCTCTGCATTGACTCATCGGCACTAGGTGTTGATGAAACGGTGGTATTTATTAAATCCTTTGTTGAAAAGAAATTAGGAATTTAATTTTATAATAAAAAGGAGCGTTCAAATAGTCTTTAAAAGCTATTTGAACGCTCCTTTTTATCAATTTACAAAAAAACTACATCAATAGAAGAATAATCAATTGACCGGCCAATACTCTCAAAAACATAACCAACGGATAAACGGTAGAATATCCCACAGCAGGTGCATCACTACCTGTTGCCTGATTAGCATAAGCCAATGCAGGAGGATCCGTGTTACTACCAGCTATAAGTCCCATCAGCATAAAATAATTAATTTTAAAATATCCTCGAGCTATCAGCCCAATAATTATTAAAGGTATAAAAGTAATAAGGAATCCACAACCAACCCACAACAAGCCGTCTCCTTCAATAACCGTTTCAAAGAAATTGGCTCCGGCTTCAATCCCAACACTAGCAAGGAAAAGAACAATTCCAATTTCACGTATCATCAAATTAGCGCTATGAGTAGTATAAGTTACTAAATTAAATTTATAACCAAACCGTCCAATAAAGATTGCAACCAACAAAGGACCACCAGCTAATCCCAACTTCACAGGAGTTGGAATACCAGGAAAAACAAAAGGAAGACTACCAAAAAGAATTCCCATAAATATACCTATAAATATAGTCGCGATATTAGGTTCATTGAGACGTTTCATTGAGTTACCCATTACTTTAGCCACTCGCTCTACAGCATCTTGTGAACCTACAACAGTAACACGGTCACCAACCTGAAGCACCAAATTTGGATTTGCGAAAAGATCTACGCCAGAACGATTTATACGTGTAATGTTTATCCCATAAAGATTACGTAACTTCAAGTGGCCCAACTTTTTTCCATTCATTTCAGACTTCGTAACCAGCACCTTGCGTGAAACCAATGGCATGTCGGGCTCTTCCCAATCCACTAAAACCTCTTTGCCAATAAAAGCTGCAACAGCTTCAGCATCGTTCTCTGAACAGACTACAAATATTTGATCGTTTTTATCAAGTATTGTTTCCGAGCTTGGAATAGAGATGTGCCCATCCTTGCGAATACGTGAAACCACAAAAGGGCGTCCCGAAAGCTTCATTATATAAGAAATCTCTTTGCCAAAAATAGCCTCATTATAAACTTCAAGATGCATCAAGTGGGGCTTATTCTGACTATCATCCGCTACAGTATTCCAGTTTTCCTCTTCCTTTGCAAAACTTACGCGGAATACAAAACGTAACAAAATCATAGCTCCGATTATTCCTAAAACTCCAAGTGGATAAGCCACGGCATAGCCCAATGCTATCTGAGGGATATTATTTACAATACCAGATGAATGGAGTTGATTAAGAGCTTCTTGAGCCGCACCAAGCCCAGGGGTATTAGTCACTGCTCCCGAAAGGATACCCACCATCATAGGGAGTTCTATTCTTCCATTTAGTGCATAAAAAAGCACTAATGCAACAGTAATATTTAATGCAACAATGCCAAAAGCCAGTAAGTTCATAGTCATCCCTCCTTTCTTAAAAGAAGAGAAAAAAGATGGTCCTACTTGAAGACCTATACAGAACACAAATAGAATTAATCCGAATTCACGAATAAAATGAAGAATATGGATGTTACCGGTAAATCCAAAATGCCCCATTAAAATTCCAACAAAAAGAACAAAAGTAACCCCTAAAGAAACACCAAAAACCTTAATCTTCCCTAACAAAACTCCTAGTGCAATCACAAAAGAATAAAGCAAAACAATATGAGCAACGGAATCGGGATCCGTTAGTAATGTTTGTAACCAATCCATAGCATTTAAGTATAATTATTAAATTTTAGTGCAAATATAGCTAATCAATCCATTCTAATCAAGTATTGAGCATGCTCTTTTCTTTTTAAATTATAAAATGGCCAACTAGGAAGTTTGGATTGTGATTTTTTTCTGAAAAACGTATCCTTTTATCAGTAAATAAGTATCTTTGCAATTCACATATAGACAATTAGAATATTAAAATACATTTTTAATCTTTCAAATTAATACAATGAACTATGGCAGATAGTAAAGAAAAACTCTTTTCAGACTTTCCCGCGGTAAGTACAGACAAGTGGATGGAAAAAGTAACAGCCGATTTAAAGGGGGCTGATTTTGAAAAGAGGCTCGTTTGGAAAACAAACGAAGGTTTTAAAGTAAAACCATTCTACCGAATGGAAGATCTAAAAGATCTGAAAACGACAGACAATTTACCGGGAGAATTTCCTTATCTCCGGGGTACGAAGAAAAACAACGTATGGATGGTTCGTCAAGATATTAAGGCCGACTACCCCAAAGAAGCTAATACAAAAGCATTAGACATTCTCAATAAAGGCGTTGATTCTTTAGGATTTAAAATCAAAGGAAAAGAATTGACTGCAAATTTTATTGAAACCCTACTCAATGATATTTGTGCTGAATGTGTAGAATTAAACTTTTCCATTAGTCAAAGTCACGCAGTGGAACTGGCTCAACTGTTGGTTGCCTATTTTCAAAAGAAGAACTATAATCCAAAAAAGCTTCATGGGTCCATCAATTACGACTATTTTAATAATATACTTGCCAAAGACAAAGAAAAAGGAGATCTTGTGACAACAGCAAAAGGACTGATCGAAGCCACAGCTTCTCTACCTTATTATAGAGTGATCACAGTAAATGCTTTGTCTCTAAATAATGCGGGTGCCTATATTTACCAAGAATTAGGATACGCATTGAGTTGGGGAAATGAGTATATGAATACGCTGATTGAAGCAGGAGTTCCCGCAGCACAGCTCGCAAAAAAAATTAAATTCAACTTTGGAATCAGCTCTAACTATTTCCTGGAAATTTCCAAATTCCGCGCTGCTCGTATGTTGTGGGCCAACATTGTAAGTTCTTACGATCCTATTTGCACCAATAATAAATGTAGCAATACGGCAGAGGATGGTGAATGTCGCTGTTCTGCAAAGATGAAGATTCATGCGGAGACATCCACATTTAATCTGACTCTTTTTGATGCACACGTAAACTTACTCCGTACACAAACAGAAGCAATGAGTGCAGCTCTTGGCGGTGTAGATTCATTAACCGTTACTCCGTTTGATAAAACCTATCAAGCTCCAGATGATTTTTCTGAGCGCATTGCTCGCAATCAACAATTACTTTTAAAAGAAGAATCTCACTTTGATAAAGTAGTAGATCCGGCAGCTGGTTCCTATTATGTAGAGAATCTTACGACCTCTATCGCTCAGCAAGCTTGGAATATTTTCTTAAAAGTAGAGGATGAAGGTGGATTCTATAAATCCGTAAAATCCGGAAGTGTTCAGGCAGCGATTAATTTAAGTGGTAAAGCTCGACGCATGGATGTGTCGAAACGCAAAGAAATCCTTTTAGGAACCAATCAATTCCCGAATATTAATGAGAAGGCTGGCGAAAAAAGGCCCATGGAAAACAACCACTCTTGTTGCAGTGAGAAACATAGCTCCTCTAACGAAAGTAATATAACTATCCTGAATTTTGATCGTGCTGCAAGCGAATTTGAAGTGCTACGTTTACAAACGGAAGCTGCCGCTCATCGTCCTAAAGCATTCATGCTAACTATAGGTAATCTGTCTATGCGTCAGGCTCGCGCACAGTTTGCTTGTAACTTCCTTGCTTGTGCTGGTTATGAAGTAATTGACAATCTTGGTTTTGAAACTATTGAAGCGGGAGTAGAGGCTGCCATGGAAGCAAAAGCTGATATTGTTGTCCTTTGCTCCAGTGATGATGAATATGCAGAATATGCCATTCCTGCATTTAAAGCTGTTAATAATCATGCTCTGTTTATTGTTGCCGGCTCTCCGGCCTGTATGGATGAATTAAAAGTTGCCGGAATTGAGAATTTCATCCACGTCCGTGTCAATGTGCTCGATACACTGAAAGAATTTAATGCTAAACTTGGAATTAAGTAATAATATAATGAGACCAGATTTTAAAAATATAGATATATATGCCGGATTCAAGCACTCAAATGGTGCTGACTGGCAAAAGGCTAACCATATCGAGAGTGAGTGGAAAACTCCTGAACATATTTGCGTAAAGCCAGTTTACACTAAAGAAGACTTGGAAGGGATGGAACATCTTGATTATGCTGCGGGTGTCCCTCCTTATCTCCGTGGTCCATATTCTGTAATGTATACTCTTCGTCCCTGGACCATCCGTCAATACGCGGGATTCTCCACTGCCGCAGAGTCTAATGCTTTTTATCGCCGTAACCTTGCTGCCGGACAAAAAGGATTATCCGTAGCATTCGATTTACCTACACACCGAGGATATGATCCTGATCATGAACGTGTAGTAGGTGATGTGGGTAAAGCCGGCGTTTCTATTTGCTCCGTGGAAAATATGAAAACACTATTTGATGGCATTCCTTTGAATAAGATGTCTGTCTCTATGACCATGAACGGTGCTGTTCTTCCTATTCTCGCATTCTATATCAACGCCGGACTTGAGCAAGGAGCAAAGTTAGAAGAGATGGCTGGAACCATTCAAAATGATATTCTGAAAGAATTCATGGTACGTAATACTTATATCTACCCGCCAGCATTTTCTATGAAGATTATTTCTGATATCTTCGAATATACTTCTCAAAAGATGCCTAAATTCAATTCTATCTCAATCTCCGGTTACCACATGCAAGAAGCAGGTGCAACGGCAGACATTGAGTTGGCATATACCTTGGCCGACGGTTTGGAATATCTTCGTGCGGGTGTTGCCGCCGGAATTGATATTGATGCATTTGCTCCTCGCTTATCTTTTTTCTGGGCAATCGGAACAAATCACTTTATGGAAATTGCCAAAATGCGTGCTGCCCGTATGTTATGGGCAAAGATAGTGAAACAATTTAACCCAAAGAATCCTAAGTCTCTGGCATTGCGTACTCATTGTCAAACCTCTGGTTGGTCACTGACCGAACAAGATCCATTTAATAATGTGGGACGTACTTGCATCGAAGCAATGGCTGCGGTACTGGGGCATACTCAATCACTTCATACCAATGCTTTGGATGAAGCAATTGCATTACCCACCGATTTTTCAGCACGTATTGCCCGTAACACTCAGATCTATATTCAGGAAGAAACTTACGTATGCAAAAATGTTGATCCATGGGGAGGTTCTTATTATGTGGAAACTTTGACTAATGAGATTGCACACAAAGCTTGGGAACTAATCGAAGAAGTAGAGAAACTGGGTGGAATGGCCAAAGCCATTGAAACGGGCGTTCCTAAACTGAGAATTGAAGAAGCTGCCGCACGTGCACAAGCTCGCATTGACTCAGGTTCTCAAACCATTGTGGGTGTAAATAAGTACCGTTTGGAAAAAGAAGCGCCAATTGATATTCTAGAGATTGATAATACCGCTGTTCGTCTCGAACAGCTTGAAGGGTTGAAGATCTTAAAAGAACATAGAGACGCAGCAAAAGTGCAAGCAGCCCTCGATGCCCTCACCAAATGTGTGGAAACAAAGAAAGGTAACCTACTCGAACTGGCCGTAGAAGCAGCTCGCGTCCGTGCCACCTTGGGAGAAATTTCTTTTGCATGTGAAAAAGTTGTAGGACGTTATAAAGCTATAATTAGAACAATATCAGGCGTGTATTCATCAGAGAGTAAAAATGACGCAGACTTCAAACGAGCTTGTGAGCTTGCCGATAAGTTTGCCAAAAAAGAGGGACGTCAACCTCGTATTATGATTGCTAAAATGGGACAAGACGGTCACGATCGTGGTGCCAAAGTTGTTGCAACCGGTTATGCCGACTGCGGATTCGATGTGGACATGGGACCTTTGTTCCAAACTCCTGCTGAAGCAGCCCGCGAAGCGGTGGAAAATGATGTGCATGTAGTCGGCATCTCTTCTTTGGCAGCAGGGCATAAAACTTTGATTCCTCAGATTATAGCTGAGCTGAAAAAGCTAGGTAGGGAAGACATCATTATTATAGCTGGTGGAGTAATTCCGGCACAAGATTACGACTTCTTGTATAAAGCTGGCGTGGCTGCTATCTTTGGACCTGGTTCTCCTGTTTCAAAAGCTGCTTGTCAAATTCTTGAAATCCTTCTTGGAGAATAAATAATCATACGATTATATAAAAAAAGGCTCGGAAGTTTCTTTCTGAGCCTTTTTCTTTTTTTTATAAAAAGATCTATTGCTGTCCGGTAAAAATTAGTGGAACAAAAAATTAGGGCTGTTTTCCTCTCTTGGAATCCAGCCCTTTTTATTTCCTTTGCAGTCACTACACATTAAGGGAAATAATTATGGGCAAAAATACATATTTTACCGGACAG